>QQUB01000117.1 GCA_008501835.1 Bacteroidota bacterium | reverse complement strand
ATCCACCTCCCAGATAGCTTTGTACTCGATAGAGTATTCCGTATTTGGTTTCAGGTACCTGGAAAATTCCATAGTCATGGTGGTACCGTCTTCACCTAGAACCAATTCACATGGGATATAATTGGCAGTACCCACTTCAGCTACACGGAAATGCTCAATTGTTGCTCTGTAATTATCATAATCAGTAATCTCATTATCTTCAGGATCAAAATTCGGAAATGAAAAGACGGAACCAATCTGCCAATTCGTTGACAATTTTGGTTTTACGAAAATATTAACCGGCCTGCCATCTTCCCCGTCAGGAAAGACTTCTTCCACAAGTTTTACACCTGCCACCGGACTTAGCTCTTCCAGGCCAGAACAGGTCTCACCATATTCGAATTTATAGTTAAATTTACCTTCTATTGCTCCTCCCAGAACACTATAATGACCTTTAATAAAACCATGAATATAAGATGGATTAGGCAATTCAGCCTGCACCACAGCAGCAAGTTGAGCATCAAAAATATTGACCTTACCGGAAGAAAAATACAAGTCGTATTCCAGGTTAAGGCTGGCATCCGCAAAGGCATATGCCTGTCCCTTGGCGTACCACCCTTCCAGGCCGATTTCTTCTCCATCGCCACAGGTTACCTCAGCAAATTCCATCATGGAAAAGTCAAATCCAATCCTTGCATCAACATGACCTGAAATAGGTCCAAGTGTACCCTCTTTCTCGAGTTGAAACATACCTCCAACACAAAAACCATCTCCTCCCTGAGAAAAATCAGGTGTGCGGTTTGGGCTATCGTTAAAATTGGCCTCTCTGTTCCATGCCGGAATCAATTCCGTGATGGGTGGAATTCCATCCGTATCATGTCCGGCCTGCATATAGAATTTAAATTCCAGATCCAGCAAACGAGGGAATTTGACTAAAGCGTATTGTAACCCAGAGGCAGGTTCCAGATTAGCACCATCACCCCAGCTTCCCAATTTAAAGGCCCACTTTTTTTCATTAAAATCAATGGCAAGTCTGGCCTTGGCATCAAGGGAAAAAATAGGTGGGTCAGCAGCTGCACCTATAGCAGCTAACCTCGCCCTTTTGAAATTGGCATCTGAAAGATTCTTAAGGGCTGTAGTTTTATTTTCTTGTGCCTGACGAACAGCTTCATCATTATCTGTATTGGAAATGGCAGTAATGTTATAAGCTTCAGTGGCTATTTCACTTCTTCTTTGTGCATCTCCAGCTTCATAGCCAGCCAGAATTTCATCCATTTGATGACTATTAGGATATGCAGCCACAACTCCCAACTCTGCATCAAGTATCCTGGACTGGTGATAATAATTCACCCCAACACTAAGCCTGCCGACGTAGGTACTAGTCCGCTCTGCCACCGAATTAGCCATAGTGTATGCATTACCATTGATCCCAATGTAATCAAAACCAGGAGTGCCTGCGTCATTGATGGTTATTCCTACTTTGAGGGTTACATCCCCCACCATAACTTTTGGCATTCTTGGTGGAGCTCCTAAAATAACCGACACATTTCCTCCATACCTTCCCTGATTAGGCCTGTACGTTTCACCATATAAGTTCACCCCGGGAGCAAGTAAGGGGTTATCCAGGTCGCAGGTATTATTATCCGGAAAATTACTTGTTCTGTTAGATTCAGAAGGGTCTTGAAACATGTATATACCAGGGCCGGGGCCTCTATCCATATTATAAAGGAATCCACCACCTGCTCCATATATCGTCATTACCGGCCCGGAGGTTGGTGATGGTGGAGGTAGATCAACAAGTCCGGTTTCAACGGATCCTTCCAGGTCAAAAAAGAAATAACGATAATCCTCCTGGGCAGCTTCTCCTACATCCGGATCAAACCTTGTAGTTCCATACTGGGCAACTGCCTTGATATTTACAGCTTTAAAGTTAATATCTATAAACCCTTTAAAACCATCACCCCACTGGGAGTCAGCCCCATCGCTTCTGAGAATATTCAATCCTCCTTCCATGGAAAAAGGTCCAAACTTTCCATTTACAGCGATACAGCCTAATTCAAATTCCTTGAATTCAAATCCATTTTCCTCTGAAGTATCAAAAATTAAATGTACTTGAGCATCAGCTCCAATTCCGGCAGTTTCAACACTTTGGTCATTGGTATGTTCCGCATCTTTTTTCAAATGCACACTGATAGTAGCAGCCAAACGATACAATACTTTTCCATACTCCGGATTCTCCACAGTCTCTCCGTCTTCTTCAATTTCCCGCGGAACATCTAATCTTGTAAAACACTTCAGGCTGACATTACTAACACTAACCGGGAATCCCTGTAATCCAGTTGCCTCTCTGTATTCTTCCTGAGATTCAGCTATCTCTTCTGAAATTCCTGTTCCCTCCCCAACTTTGCTGGCAAAATCAGTAAGACCACTAGAAACAGACCATTCACCAAAATGGAGGGATTTCATTCCTCTTAACTTTTGAGCACCTTCACTATCACAATTGGTGGCACCATCGTTTATTTTCAATCCCTGGAACTTAAATATCTTCAATACAAAATTGATCCCATTTGTTGCATCTTTCACTTCTTGTGGTATTCCATCAATAGCATCAATAATCTCCTTGGACCAAAAAATTCCTGCGGAACCATTAAACTCACAGATGGCTTCCATTTCTCCGTTACCGGCATTATAGACCAGGTTGATTCCCGACCCATTTCCCAACCTTATGCCTAATGCAGGGATAAAGGCCGAATGATATGTTTTTCGCTGGACACTATTGCAATACAACTGGCTTCGGGGTTCATACAACCTTCTTTCAGTTGTAAAATCCAATAAACCAGAAAATCCTACCCAACCCGGTTCAAAGCTTACCTGATCAGTCGTTACATCCGGAGGTCCTTCATCAAAAATTGGCACCAAAGTATTTCCTTCAATATAAACGCCTGCAATTTGCCTTCCAACACCAGCTTCTCCATCAGTTGTATCAAATGCATCATGGTCTAAAGCACCCAATGAGGTTCCTTCAGCTCCGTGTCCGGGGGTCCAAACAGGTTGAAACTCATTTCGCTCCAATTTGAATGAAAGCCAGGTAAAATCATATCTCCATCCGCCTAGCAAGGCATTTCTTTCTTTTGGCAGGGCATCTTCTTCGGCAAAGGAAGCTGTCATCCCTGACTCAAGATTAAAAAAGGCATTTTCAATAGGAAAGGTAAGTCCAACATTTGATCGTTTTTCTTCCATTTCACCCGTTTCCTCATTCCTCTCCATCTTTGTTTCTATCTGTTTAAACCCATCGAGTTCAAAAGAAATTTGCTTGAAAAATAACCCTTTCCAGGAGGAGGTTTGAAATTCTCCGGGAACACTACTGGTACTGACAGCACCTTCTATTGCAGCTTCAGCGTCAAAATCCAGATATGCCTCATGTGTTCCCTCTGCACCCGGCTGAAATATTATTTGTTCCGCTCCGGAAACAGCAAAATTCCAGGCCACCTTCCCATATTTTCGTTCCGTGATGGTACCTACCACTTTTCTTGTTCCAAAATCATCTTCATCACTAAATTCAATATCAATAAGGTCTAAAGGTGACCTTCCCGCCTTGTCCCTAATGTAGGTTCCACTGTTTTGTAATCGAATAATATTATAATAATCCCCCAGGCTAACGTACCCGTCGTCATCTGCCCCAGGAATATATTCTGAATTGGCGGCCTTAACTACTTCTCCATAATAATAAGCAGGCACTTCTGCAATGAACTGCTCTAATACATGCGGCTTTCCTTCTGTCTTCAGATAAAAAGGAATCTCAGCAAAATCAGCACCTTCCCCATCAACAGGTTTGGCCAGACGTTTTACCATCCTGTTGCCTTGTCCCCCGCTGGTGAATTGAGTGTTATAAAAGCCGTGAATATTAAAATACTGCAATCCATCACAACTGATTCGGGCAAAACTTCCTATTGAATCTGCATCCACGCCGAAGCCCATATCATATAAAAGGGTATCACTTCCGATAACCAATCTGACATCATCTTCCAAATGGAAATACATATCCGTCATATCGATATTGTTATTGGAAAACGTAATGGAATCCTCCTTGAAGATTAGATAAGTAGAAGCATCCAATTCGTATAACATGGTCAATTCCATCAGACCATTTGTGCCTGCCGAAGGAACATCCACTCCGGTAATGAATAATTTTGACTTATCAGGAAGAGCTCCTCCAATGCCTAATTGTGATAAACGTTCGGTAATATTTATAGGCCAATTCCCCGAACCTGTGTAAATACTATTTGCATTTTGGTTTGTAACTTCACTGGTAGCTTTGAAACGACCCGAAGATTGGGTCACTGCAATGGTCTCTACCTCATCATCTGAAATTTTCAAAAAGGGCAGTACCAACAATTCTTCATCCGCTTCTTCAATTTGCAGATTTGTGGTAGCTGAAAATTCATTTTCCACCACACAGGAACAACTCGTCTCCGTCACTTCGATCGTCAATCCACGAGCTCCGAGTCCGTCTCCCGGATCTTCATAGAATTTTTTCATAAAAGCAAAAGCAATCGGCCCCATCAAAGCCTCTCCTCCCCCGCCATCAAGACTCGGGAAACCGGTATCTGCAGAATAAGTATCCGCCCACACGGTAATGGCAATATCCTTATTATCATGATCCAAGTGAATTTTCAGTCCCAGCTCCTCATGGGTAGCATTGATTGGTTTATGCACCAACTCTGCATGGGAAATATCGAAATGAATATCTCCGATTTCAGCATCACCATGGCCACCATGACCAAGGGTATACCTTTCCGTCAGCTCCGCATAAGGATCTACTTCAAGGTCGGTCAATTTCAGGTTATTGATCTTTAGCCCTAAATGTTCCACCTCAAGTGCTTGTACCAACTGAGCGAGTAATTCAGGATCATCGGCCACACTACCCTCCAGCACTTCCGTTACCTCCTCGGCAGATAATTCAAGAGATAATTCACCACTAAATTTTCCTTTAGGGTAAAGCAATTTCTCACCTCCCATATCTTTGATCTCCAACTGCACATGACTATTTTCATCCAACTCGAACTGACTGTACCATAAATGCATATTATAGGTTCCGGGTTCCACATCTAATTCCATCGTCGGATTACTTGTTCCATTGGCAAAAAGAAACCCGGAATAATTAAAGGTCTCTTTAAAAAGCGGAGCCCTCAAACGGCCTTTAACTGCCGTACCAGTTGCGGTACTGTTCTCAATTTCCAATGCCATGGTATCGACACTGTAGGCCCATTTATCCAGAATCCCTTCCTCTAAAGACAATAGGTTGGCCTGGTAAAAATATCCCCTGGATACATCATCATTATCGATAAACATACTTCCATTTCCTAAAACGACCGGTTCTTCCCTCAGGAAATTAAATTCTTCAGGAATACGGGCAGCCGCTTCTGTCAAGGTCAGCCCTCTTTCAGCATCACCTGCGGTACCTCGATCAGTATCCCAATCCTCCCCTCTTCTGGGAGTGGACAGGTTCAAATAACCTTTATCCGCAGAAAAAACAATGTCATCAATGCCATTGATCAGAAAATCAGGAATACCTTTCACCTCTCCTACAAACCGCTCACTCACCTCAGCATTCTTGGCGGGCTCAAGCAAAATAACCCCCTGATCAGCTTCACGAACAGCCACCTCAGGGGCTATATTCAAACTGGCTTGAGTCTCCAGTGGACCAGCTCCTTCACAGTCGCAATCCATCTTCACATCCGGTGTTATCCTGCGGGACAATTCAATCGATTCCAATACTTTTTCGAATGACTCGGCAG
This sequence comes from Bacteroidota bacterium, assembly GCA_008501835.1. Taxonomy (GTDB): domain Bacteria; phylum Bacteroidota; class Bacteroidia; order Chitinophagales; family Saprospiraceae; genus BCD1. The sequence continues at coordinate 4,139 of QQUB01000117.1, read as the reverse complement.
CTCCTTCATTGAGTGCCACCAAATGGGATCCGTTCTTCACCCCGTATGGCGTCGCCTGTACAGCCGTGGCCGCAAATCGCATCGGATCATTCCCGCCTTGTCCTTTCCAGGAAACCAAATTGATAAAAGCATTTCTGGGTGTAAAATAGATGCCAATAACGGATACCAAAGGCATATCTGTCTGGTCCATCGCAATCGGCAAATTATAACCAGTCGGATCAGCCAGGTTCATCCCGGAGGTGACCCTTGTGACGCCATCTCCGTAACTGAAAAAATCATTCAGGTCATTGACGTAATTTTCGTTTATGGTTGTCGGTACGACTTCCGCCTGCAATTGTACCTTATCCAGCGCAAAAGGCTGGTCAACAACAGCTTTTGCTTCCTCCACCGCAAATACCCGCATATCACTGTTCACCCGCAAGCCGGTGAATTCCACGTTCACATAAGCATTGAACATGGGAATTCGTACTTTCCCTGTTCCGTTGAAGCCTTGTGCTCCACCGGTTGCTTCGGTGATCTCCATGGTGAAATACCCCAATGCGACCATGTCGGTTTCTACCAATGGGGTAGACACAGGCTCGGTATTGGAGATCGGGCCGTAATCGGTATTGAATACTTCACAACCTGTCGGAGAAGGATTGTTGAAAGCGGTGATATCCAGGCCCGGCTTTTCGCCCTCGTAATACATAAAGGTGCATATTTCGCTGTAACCGCTGTTCTGGAACAACTTACTGGTTGGGTGCATCATCGGATATGCTTTCACCCTCCAGGCGTATAATTTCCCGGGCTCCAGCTGAGGCTCTGCCTGGGTGTAGATCAATGATGGCGTCATCGTTGTGGTCTGATACACCTGCAATGAACTTTCAAAAGCGTCATTGGCATTATAGGTACCCTCCGGCAACTGCACCATTTCGAATTTATATTCAACCGCACCTGGTGAATTTGAACTTCCGAGGTGCATGGGCTGCCAGGTAAAGAGCTGGTTCTGCGTCTCTGGTAATTCCAGTAATTCCCCACAGGAAGGCACAATGGCCTGCGGAGGCTGGTTGAGCACAAAACTTCCCTGCACACAAAATTTATTGGACACAGGCACATTCCTCTCCACACCATAGACCTGTAAACATATCTGGTTGAATCCTTCGGGGATTTCAATGGCACCCATACCTGTATTTTGGGCACCCACGAGGTTGGCGTTATTGAGATAATCCCGCAACATACTTCCGTCGATCTGCATCATCTGAAATTGAGACAAGGTAATCGGCGGAGCCAGGTAGTTAGGGTCTGTAATGTATAAAACTTCACCGTTGCGCTCAATACTGAGTTCGAGTCTCACCTGTAGAGATGGCTCCACAGGGTCATTGAGCAGGGCATTGAAGAACAGGTCCTGAGGACGGTCTGCTCCATAAACACCAAGATCCAGCGAACGTGGCGGGATCATGGCTCCGGTGAGCTGCACGGGCCATACTTGCTGGGCCACTACTTCTCCAATAACAAACAATACAAATAAAATGGGTAGGATTCGTTTAATCGTAATCATTACAGGTTAATTATGATTATTTTGAAATGTTTTATAATTCAGAATGAGTTTAGAGGATTTAATTGTCTTCGGTTGAATCATCCTCAGACTCCTCTTTATTTTTCTTATTGAAAGGTTGCACATTGAAACTGTATTGCAGCCCCAGGTTGCCGGTTACCTCGGTAAAAGGATCGACATTATCGGCTTCCGTACTTAACACACCCCAGTTGGTGTTGGCAGAAAAGCCTTTGGCAATATTGTAACCCAACCGGAGCTGTCCGGTAAGGTTAGTGCTATTACCGCCTATTTCATTGGCGTTGGCATAATAGTTCACATCGAGACCAAGGTTCACCTTATCCTCTAAAAAGGATTTGGAGATACCGATACCAGCACCATATCTTTTGGTTTGCATCTGGGCTAATTCATTTTGGTTATAATTGAGCCTTGCCGACAATCTCCATTTACTTTCACTCAGCATCAGGCTATACACGAAATGCCCCACAATCATTTGTGATGTCGCACTTTCGAGCGGATTTTCGATATCGTCCCCTACTTCCTGGATATTTCCGCCAAGGGTGAAAACATGCTGGTTTTCGTTCTCTCCTGAAATGGTGTAGTTCAGGTTTAACCCGGCATTCTGGGTGATGATGACCGCATTCAGAGAATCCAGTTCCTGGTTGAGTACGTAACCAACATCCGTCGTATTATTGGAATAATTCAGGTTTCCGCTGAAAGCTTCCTGCGAGTAGGAAATATCCGCAGAGTATACAAACCTGCTGGTGGTCGTTGGTTTCAGCAACCCAAGATTATTGGATTGCACACCTCCACTCAATCCTACGTTGACCTTACCTTCCAATAATCCAAAGCTCAAATTACCGAGGTATTCTACGATATCGTTGTTAAAGAAATAGGCCCCCAGAGAATTGAAATTGGGGTCAATTCTCTTGAACTGAACCCCTGCAACAAACTTTTCTCCTTCGTAATCCAGACTGGCATCAACGGCAGAGTTGTGTTCTGTGGTCACCCTTTCGGTGAATAAGAAAGCCGGATATTTACTTTCGTTGGCCTCCTGTTCCAGAGCGTTGGGCGACAAGGCACTCAACGCTGTTTCAGCCCTGAAGCGGAACCTGTCGAAAAACAGCTTTTGTACATTTAACCCCAGGGTCAGGTTGTCTTTCGGGCTTGGTTGATTTGGATTATCAAGAGGTATGAAAATGGAATTGGGATCATCATGTGCTTTGAAGATCATCAGGTCGATGGATTGTTGTTCTGTCCCATAACCAAATTTCGCACCCCAGCCGATTCTTTGATAGATCGGCAGGTTGGGTGTTACCAGGGAAAGATCAATGGGTTCGGCTTTGGCCAGGCGACCATACATTGCTGATAGTCGCCAGTTGCCGGGAGTGAGTTCCGTTCCGGCTCCGTAAAAGTTAAGATTGGCCAAAGTGAATTTAGAGAAATTCATGGCTCTGTGCCCAAGGTGCAGTTTCATCCATTTGTAATAAGGACTCATTCCAAAACGCACAAAACGATCACGCTGAGCCTGGATATTATCACGGATATCATTACTAAGTGCCTCGCCGAGTTCTTTAAAGTTAGGTAAGGAAGATTCCGTATTTCGGGCAGTAACAATCATGGAGAAAGGCATATTGAGCCTATACACCCGAAAATTGACGTTGGCATTCAGCGAATAGAAAAAAGGATCCTGCCTGAGTGGGCCACCGTACGCACTGTATGATCTGAGGTTTAGACCTGTTCCGCCAGAAATAGTCAGTGGATCGCCGAAATCGGTGAAATCTTTGAAAAGGTTTTTGAAATGGGTTTTGAAAAACCCTTTTTTGGTAACCTCTTCCAGGTTTTCAAGGGATTCCAATTGGGCAAACCCAAAAAAGGGGATGGCCAAAAAAAGCAATGTGGTCAATTGTCTTTTTAACTGCCGATTCATACAAGAAGGGTTTAGTAGTTTATTTCTGGTGTTCAAATAAATTCTTACAACAATAAATTTTCGTTACCTTTTTTTTAATTCAGGCTTATACAAAAAACTGTTTTGAAATTCCTTGTTAAATTAATATGCTCATGGAAAATAAGCCAAATTCACCTCTCCTATGTTCTGAATGGTAGCTCTCGTGTTCTGAATGGTAAATATTGACGGTGGACGGTGGACGGCCTACGGTGAACGATAAACGGTGAACGATGAACGATGAACGGGAAAGGAGGAAATTGAGTTTGATTTTTAGGCAACTTAGAAAAAAGATACAAATACGAAGCAAAAATATCCCCTGATTCTAATCTGCTATAGCATCAGGGGATGAAAGGACCTTTGTGCAAAAAATGCGGTAGATCAAAAGTTCAGGTAAAATATTTTCACAACCCTTTTAAGGAATCAAAATCAGGTTGGTATTCAGAAAGGAATTTTGGAAAGGTGGAAAATGGACACAACACTCTCTGTCACTCTTCCATCTTTCCTGTCTTCCTTAACCAGGATGGTAAAAAACCGAAAACCGGTGTTTACAAACACATTACATTTCAAGCATATTTTATAGCACGGAACCTTCCTAATCCCGGCTATAACTCTCCACCAAATACTCCGGAATAAACAAATAGATCACCGCATTACGATCTT
>QQUB01000006.1 GCA_008501835.1 Bacteroidota bacterium | reverse complement strand
AGATTCGTAAAAGTTAAAGATCGACTGAGGTGTTAAAAGACTATCATCCTCATCAGGATCGGGAATATCGTTGATCTGGACTTCTTTGTTATTATGCAAAATGAAATAGATGGCTTTGCCGTCGCAATAAACTTCCTGGGTGCCTAACTTAAAATGATATTTATTGCCTTGCCTTTCCAACTCCCCTTGCATTGATTGTTTCTCCTGTTCCGGGATTTCAATGTCCAGAACAAAATCTGATTCGATGGTTTTATACCCTTCATATTTGGCCTTCACCTTTTTGAGTATGGCCGTAGCTTCCGGATCAGAATCTTCCGCAGAAAGATATTGGTTATTTTGAGCCAAAAGCGCAGTACCTGTAAAAAAGGCCAGGGTTACCAGCAGTAGTTTGTTCATTTGTATTATTTTTTTCGTTTTCTAAAACCATTTAATAATTCCTGTTACGAGTTAGAAGCAAATCTCATCCTGTAAAATAATCGTTGAAAATAAAATTTTACCTCTTAAACGATTACCTCGTTACCCGCAACGCGTTATTCGCAAGCAGCTATTTTTCCAACGCGCAAAATCGGGTTTTTATTGAAATTGTATAGAAACCTTTTGGTTAAAGTTTGTTAAATTTATAGGCTCTAAAATTTAATTAATGACAACCACCAAAGCCATTCGAAAGGATTATCTCGGGCGTATCAATAATGTGATGGTCTATATCGAAGACAACCTCGATAAAGAACTGTCCCTTGATATAATTGCTCAGGTAGCCTGTTTTTCACCCTATCATTTTCACAGGATATTTTCCGGTATTACTGGTGAAACTATCAATACCTTTATCAACCGCAAAAGACTCGAGCGCAGTGCCTCCTTACTTATGAAGGGCTCTGAATTACCTCTGTCCAGCATAGCTTTTGACATGGGATTCAACAGTGCATCTTCCTTCTCCAGAGCCTTTAAAAAATATTACGGAATTAGTCCCAGTGAATTCCGGGAAATGCCTAAAGATCAATTTAGCAAGATTCGTAAAGTCGACCGCAAGAATAGTCAAGTCGACCTGACCTTTGAAACCTACATTTGTAATATTAATAACATCAAAAATTGGTTAGAAATGAATGCAAATGTTGCTGTCAAAGAAATGCCGGAATTACAGGTAGCCTACGTAACCCACACAGGGAGTTTTGATCAGATCGGTGGCGCCTACGAAAGGCTGATGCGATGGGCAGGGCCAAAAGGTCTGCTCAGCACTCCTGACCTGAAAACCGTTACCGTGTATCACGATGACCCTCAGGTCACGGAAATCTCCAAAGTCCGCCAAAGCGCCTGTATTACGGTAGATCATGAAATTGCCACCGATGGAGAAGTCGGTTTTATGAAGATTCGAGCAGGTAAATACGCCGTTGGAAGGTTTGAGATTGGCGTGATGGAATTTGAACAGGCCTGGAACAGTATGTGCGTCTGGATCGCCGATAATGGATATCAAAGCCGTGAGAAAGATTATTACGAACTCTATCACAATGATCACATGCAACATCCGGAACAAAAGTTCATCCTGGACATTTGTATACCCGTGCAGTAATCTCTTCTGATTAAGCCTCTCCCATGGTTGTTGGTCATGAAATATCATGACCTGCAACCACTTTCTTCATCGAGTGCAGGTCTATTACCTCCTCAAATCACTCGTTCACCTTGTAAACAAAGCATACATTTAAAGTTAAATCTTTTCCCTTCATAACCGTTTTTTGGCGTTTTTGGAGCAAAAGCGGGCAACATAATATGTTTTTTTGTAATTTTATACTTTACTTGCTTACCAGATAGTAACAAGATCCCCCGGTTCTACAGAGAACATCTCAATCCTTATTATTTATTTTTATATTAAAAAACTACAATACTCAGATTATATAAATAATTGACACCCTGTTATTTACCAAGTGAAAGCAAATTATTTCGAATAACCTTTTCCTGACAGGAAATGTTTATTTGGATATATGTAAGACAAACACGTACCAATGAAAAATCTGATTGTTTTTCTTTTTTTGATGCTCCCGGTGTTTGTGTGGGCTCAAGAAAAGCCAGCTTATTGTGACGAATTACCGGTTTCTTATGAGAAAGGAGCCTGGAGTACTGTAAAAGGTGGCTCACCTCCTCCCAAATCAAGCTTACCCAAATTCAAGACCGTTACCGTGAGGTGCTACAAAATTCAAGTAGCCCTGCTCAAGTTTACCAGCCCGGAAAACTACCCTTTCCACGAAAGTCTTATTGCTCGTCACAGACCTTGTGAAGAGGTATGGGTTGTGGAGACCAAGCAGTGTTTTGATACCCGTGCAGAAGCCAATCAAATGAAACAAAAGCTAAGGAATCTTGGATATAAAGGCGCCTATGTAGTTGAGTTAATAGCCTGGGAACGTCAATAAAATACAAATCCGGCAGGAATAACCCCTGCATCAATCTCCTGCTTTAGCCCACCTGAGGAATCGTACATGTAAACCTTTCCCTTCTGAGCATAATCAATGGCGTCCCCAACCAGTACATCACCATTCACAGGATTCACACCCAAAGCGTATAAAATCCTGCCCTCAGCCGAAACCATAGGAGTTGCCGGCAATTCCGAATTAATTATCGGGAAAGCAAAAACATCATTTTTAAGATAATAAAGGGTATCTCCTGCTGTATTAAAAGCTAATCTTGCCGCAAATCCCAGGTCGTGATCTTCAAAAGACAAGGTTCGTTCAACTTCCATAGATTGAGTATTGACACAAACAAGACCGGCAGGAGCTTCCTCCTCTGCAGACCCACGGCAATAGACCCATAATTTATTTTCGCTTAAAACCATGTCGGCAGGATCTACGCCTACCTGGATACTGTCGATCAATGAATCAGTCTCCGGATCAAGCACATAAATATGATCATGTGCATCCACCCTGACATCCCAGGGGGAATTTACAAAGACTCTGCCTTCTGCTTTCACCATTTGCTCCGTCCAGAAAGGAACCTCAATCTCTCCGGTCACTTCACCCGAATCCAGTGAGACAACCTGAATACTGTTGGCGTATAGATCACTCACATATGCCTTATTTTCACCAACAGGCAGAAAATAACGTGGAGACTCAAATGGTTGAATTATTCCCAATGAAGTAAAAGTCTCCATGTCCACTACCTGTATAAAACCGGAATTATTTAACACCAAATATCCCATATCATCATGGATAAATAAATCCTGCAAAACATCTCCCGGAGTATAACCATTAGCTGTTTTAAATACCTCCTGGGTAATCTCTTCCGAATCAAAATGATAATAACTGACAGAAGCATTCCCAAAATTGAAGGTGCCTTCGTTAATGATAAAAAATCCCTCCGTTTTATGAATCGTTGGATTCGGATCTGCTGGTCCCGGATCATCATCATGACATGACATCACTGTCAAAAGGGTTAACCCGAAAAATATTGCGGTTATATGGTTCCTCAAATCTCTAAAAATCATACTGCTTTCCATTTGCTTTTAAAAAACGGACTTTGTCCTTATAATCAGGCATAGCACCTTCCACCAGGGCCCAAAACCGATTTGAATGGTTGCGCTCAATCAAATGAGCCAGCTCGTGAATAATTACATAATCGATCACTTCCTGAGGAGCAAATAACAACCTCGTTGATAGGTTAATATTCCCTTTGCTCGAGCAACTTCCCCAATTGGAGTGGTTATATTTAAGGCTGACCTTATTAAAGGGCTTCTGGAAAAAACGGTCGTTAAGATCATCCACCCTACGCTCGATCTCCGGCAGGAAATCGCTCGCCACTACCCTGCTCAGTAGATGTTTGATGGCCTTTTGCAAAGCCACACCGGATTTTTCCTGTTCATTAAGGCTTAATTTTATGGTGTTGCCTTCCAGTTTGGCAGCGTGAGTTTTGCGGTCTTTATAGGTGATATCGAGAAAGTAAGTCCTTTCTCCTACCTTTAATTGATCACCAGTATTATAACTTTTTGACAACAAATGATCCAGTGCATCAGGCTTTTTTCTTACCAATTCTTCCAGCCAGTTCTTACTCCAGTCAATGCCTTTTTGTGTCCCGGGAGCCATGATGCCCGAAGGCATTCGAAGGATAACGGCTCTTTTACCCACAGAAACGCGCATACTCCTGCGACGTTCCCGGACCACCTGTACAGGAATCTGGTTACCGTTGATGTTGAACTGTGTATATTGAGTCTTTTTGGATGCCACAAATTAGTTTTTTGACTATACTGATAACTTTTATCCAATTCTTTTAAAATTCAAGAATACCTTTTCAAGTCCAGGGGAATTATGAATAAATGGTAAATTGGATTGATGATTATGCATATCCCAATTGTCCAACTATCCAATTTTCCGCTACCGATTGCAATACTGCTTGGGGTAAGAAATTGATTTTCAATAAAAAAATTTTAAATATGCTCTAAGTTCTGACTTCAGGTAATTAAAAATTAACCCTATGCTTAAGTTATGAACAAGAAGTAAAATAACATCGGAATTAATAAAAACAATGCCATCCCCAGGACTACCGTAAAAAATGCTCCCAACAATCCTTCAAAAATTTCCTTCTTGCGGTAAAAGATGAAGAAATTCATCAGAAAAACGGCTATATAAAATACAGGATTGGCCAAAATCGTCAAATGGACAACAGGGAAAAAAATAATAGTCACAAAAGCCGCATGGCCAAGAATAATGGCCTGTATGGCCAAATGTTCGGCAAAATTATATCGCCTGTTAAAAAGCCTTGCAGGTACCGCAAAAAAGAATATGTTCAGCAATAAGGCAAATTTCAGATTACTCTTTAATACCTTTCCAAACCCCATGCCTATTTTGTACGGAGAGGTATCAGTCATCATCTCAATATCCCTGGCCGCATCGCCAAGTACCTTAACACCGGTGCCATAATAATGATCGAGCAGGGTAAGCATTGTAACTCCAAGAATGGCATACTGAACCGGTGCAAAAAATGGCTTTCGCTTTCCCGATATATAATCAGCAACCACCGTTTTAGGCCTTATGGTAAGATTGATGAAATTATAAAACAGCCCCCTGTCCGTATTGGTAATTATCCGAAAAGCTTCTGAAAATATACTCTTAATGGTGATGGTCTTGACCGAAGCTTTCTGACCACATTCATTACAAAAGCGACCTTCGAATTCATTTCCACAGTTTAAGCACGTCATGGTTTTTTTGAAATTTGGCCGAAGATACGCTTTTCTGTTCTCCAAATCAAGCGGTTCTCAACTCCAGGAGAGTAATCTCAGGCGCCATCCCGACCCTTCCGGGAAATGCTAAAACTCCCAGTCCCCGGTTGATGTGCAAGTGCTGTTCTCCCTCTTTGTATAACCCTGCCCATCTTTTATAGCGCAATTTTACCGGACTCCATTTGATGCCCAGATTTGGGATCTCTATGCCCATTTGCATGCCATGAGTATGGCCTGACATAGTCAGATGAATGTCTTTTTTACCTAAAACCTGGTTTTCCCAGTGAGTAGGATCATGAGACAATAGAATTTTGAAATGATCAGGATCAACGTTTTGAATAGCTGCTTCAAGATCTCCAACCTGGTGAAATCCGGCCCCCCAATTGTGAACGCCAATCATAGAGATCTTTTCCCCTTCCCTTTCCAGTTCCACATGTTCATCTTCCAGTAACCGAAACCCCATATCCTGGTGAATTTTTTTCAACCGGTTTCTACTCCGGATTTTTTCATCTTCTGTATAGTCGCCATAATCGGCATAATCGTGATTTCCAAATACCGAGAATTTTCCTTTTTTGGCTTTAATTTCAGAAAATACAGGGATCCAGGGCTCTGCTTCATCGGCATGACTGTTAACCATATCGCCGGTAAAAACCACGTAATCCGGTTCAATATCATTAATCATTCGAACCATCTTTTTTACAGGTTCGAAATTATTGACAAAACTCCCCAGGTGTGCATCACTGATCTGAACGATCTTCAACCCGTCAAAAGCCTTGGGAAGCCTAGAAGATATGACTTCATTTTTTAGTATTCTAAAAGCGAATTTCCCCTTGGTCACTCCATAAAAGAACCCTCCGAGTAGCAGGGAACCAACACCCAGTCCAGTCTGCGTAAGGAATTTCCGACGCGAAAAATCGGTTTCAGGGCTAGCCAGTTTATTTACGCCCCATAACACTCCATTGGTAATATCATTCGCAAAATGGAACATATTAAAAACCAACAAAGGAATGGAGAAAACGAAAAAGGCGGATGTCCAGAAAATAAATGCGCGCGGGTTGCTTACCCGCCACTCATTGAAATGAGTAATTGTGTAAAGAAATGCTATTAACAGAGCAATAGCAACGGTCCAAAAGAGAAAAAAGACTCCGTTTTGATAAGGTCTCGATAAACTTTCGGTCAGTGTTGAAATACCTTTATATGCGTAGAGGTCAAGTAGAAAAACTACGACACCTGCAATGATGACTCCCATGGAAATTTAGATTTTAGATATCTAAATAATGCCTGGAATTATGGATTGTTCACGGGGGTGCCGAAATTTTCGACTAAATGCTATTTTGAATCCAGCAACATGCAAGAAATACTATTTTTATTTCCCTTCACAATAAAAAGAGATTAACTCATTTTTATGTGTAGCTCTAAATGCAAAATGCATGGTGAAGGATGCAAAGTGTAGAGGTGAATATCCTCTATTTGGAAAATCTACCTACCTCAACATCCATTGGATTTATTCAAAAAGAAAATTATTCTCCTTGCAACTGTAAGGAAATTTCCACTCTACACCATGCACTATGAATTTTCAATTCAGGGTTCACCTTATATAAATGCTTTGATCTTGACCAATTAATTAAGTGAAACCGAAAGAAAAATAGTATTTCTTACTCTATCACAATTTTCTTCGAAGTAATGGCTCCATTTCCAGCAACAGCCAATACGTACAAACCTGATGGTAAATTATCAGGGATATCCAATTCAAGCTTATTCTCACCCACTGTAAAGTCAAAGTCAGCAACCTCTGAAAGTTGCCCTAATATGTTTAACAAACGGATCTCCCCTTTAAAGCCATATTTTGAATTGACTTGAATATTTACTGTAGAACCGGCCGAAACCTGAGAGGGGAATATTTCAAAGGATGTCAAATATTTGTTTTCATCAACACTCAAAAAATTATCCGTTTCAAAACTTTCCTTTTCGGTAAAGGGTGCACAAAAATGTTGCCTGTTAAACGCCCTTACCCGCCAGTAATACTTCTTTTGGTCCAGCAGGTTATTCACCGTCAATGCATTGCCATTTATCAAATAAGAGTCAGTCAGGGTTAAGGGGAAATTCTGCAACCTGGAAACCTCCACTACGTAATGCGTAGCATTTGGTACCGCTTCCCACTCTAATAAAACTTCATTAAACTGTACAACTTCATCGTCAATTGGTGAGATCAGGTTGGCCAAACCCTCAACAGGTTGCTCTGCTGTCTGATCATATAACCAATGAGGCTTTTCATCAATTAAATTGGCCCTCATAGCTGCAATTTGTTCTTCTGAAAACCTGTAGGAACAAGCATCATCAGCATAGGACATAATCAATGTCCCATCTGACTGAAAGGTAGCTCCGGAAGGATCGGTCTGGATATCAGCACTCTCTGAGTTACTGTTACATATCCATCGGCTGGCCAAATAATCCGGGGCGGTATCGCAAAAACCATCGGCGGCTATATGACAATTGGATCCATCGACAAATTCCACATAAGCAGTGTCTATGATCATTGTATCGAGAATCAATGTGTCCAGGAAATAAGTATAGTCATAAGTAACTGTTAGCGGAGCAGGATCACTAAAATCATGGGGCACTGAACCATCATGACTGACTCCTCCTTCCCAACCAAAGAAAGGGTGCGCCAGAGACAAGGCATGACCGATTTCATGGGCCCAGGTATGATCATTTATTCCTGCACAACTTTTGGCGACAGTTAAACCTGCATAAGGTAAATTATACCCGCAGTTTCCTGCCGGGTCCGATACAAAATAACAGTTAAGCGTATTCTCCACATTGTGCTCAAACATCATCTCAGCTCCATCCAGGACAGTCGGATGATCCAGGTAGGCAGAACTGAAAATATAATTGATATCCCCTTCGATATAAAACCTGATATTCGTTGGCTCAAAATCTTCCGTCAACGTACAAAATGCATCCAATAACCCTCTAGGGCTAAAAAAACCGAAGCCATCATCCGTCCCCACCAAATGAATGGTTAATGGCACATAAATCAAGGTATCTTCCAACTTGGAATAATCCTCCGGAGCTTGTTGGTATTTCTTGAGCCAGTCCGACTTATAAGGTGCAGTTCCACATGGACTTAGATCTTGCTGAGCATTGCTAAAATTAAAAGACAGAGCCAAAAACAAAGTCAATAACAGTCGGAAAGTCATAATTAGAATATTATGGTTAAGAGGATACATTTATAAGAATACTATTTTCGGAAAAATAGCATTTTTTAGGTGCAGGGAATTAAATTCCAATTGGTAAAAAATGGTCAGAACCGCAGTAAGGCAGGTTTCGAAGTTTTTGAAATTTAAAAATGAATTTTATTTTTCAAAAAATCCTACACTTCCACCTACCCAATCCTTGTCCTTGTTGTACTTGACGCCAACCATTTTCCCTTTGCTCAATCTCACCAGGTTATTCACCAATAACGGTCGCTCGTTCCGGTTTTCCCAAAGGAACATAACCCTGATCTCGCATTTCGACCCAACATTGGGTGTTTCGATCACCGGAGCGTATTCAACTTTTCTTTGAAGGATATAATTCTCCGGGTCAGGTATGGCCTCAATGTCAAACCTGTTGAGATTGATGATCACCCCTGAACCTGCAAATGAATAAAGTGGCTTGAGGACATAGTTGTCAAGGTCAGAAGGAATAGTATCCAGTTCATGAAGAAAGTGTGATTCAGGCACATAAGGACTCTTCAAGAACGGAAGTGTATATTTACTGAGTCTGAAAAACCAATTGGGATGACCGACCCAGTGAACGTTGGCTCCCATGTTGAACCTGAACTCTCTTTTCAAATCAGTCCGGGGTACCAACTCATCAAAAATTACCCGGTTGAAAATTCGTTCAACCTTAATTTTCTTTTTGCCTTTATAATAATAAACATCCTTGCCTTCCACCTTAAGGTCAGTCACACAAAGAGACTCTATACCCAGGGCTTCTTTAGTGGCATAGAAATCAATTACGGTGGCCTGTTTATCCGGCTCCACTTCAAGCAATACCGTGGTTTCCGGATCTGCATCTCCTATAATGACATCTCTTAGTTTCTGAATATAGGTCTCCGGGGTAAGACCATTGAACAGATGAGTTAAATTGTCAGGAATATCAAAAAATTTCCTGTATTTGGTAGCCAGCAAGTTCTGGAAAAAATATAGAGAAGGAAAACCCTGGGCTTCAATCAATTGTGGTGTATACTCGCCATGTTCATCTATGCAAATGCCAAAGTCCATCTGAAGGAAATTGGTAAAATCTGACTCCTGAGGGACTTTTAAGCCATCGGGAATAGCGCTGGCAGAGTTTTGCATGAAATCCGGCTCTACAACTACGTCGATAATATCTTCCGCTGCCTGAATGATTTTTTCCTTGAGATCATTAGGAATAAATATGGGTGTCTCAGCAATTCTGAAGACTGGCAGGTGATCGTATTTTTTCTCTATGGCATATTTGAATTCATTGTAGACCTCTTCTGTAAATGCCTTGTTGTATCTTTCGCGTAACTCGGGAATCATTAGGTCGAAGCAATTAGAGTATGTTTAAAAATTTAATTCGGAATTTTTGAAACCCCAAAAAGGTTATTTTATTTCGAGAGGAAGGATGGATAAAATGGAAGAATGGATGACTGATTGCATTTATCCAATTTTCCAACTATCCAATTTTCCGTTACGGGCTAAAATACTGTTTGGGGGTAGATTTTGAT
>QQUB01000585.1 GCA_008501835.1 Bacteroidota bacterium | reverse complement strand
GACGGTTATTTATGAACCTGTACCCGGTACTAACGAAGGTAATTACCCCAATGAGATCGATGCCTCGAATTCATGTGTATCCAGTGAAGACAATTCAATTTGGTACACCTTTACTGCAAATACCAATGGTAATCTCAACTTTGTCATCACGCCCGATGACCTGAATGATGATTATGATTGGATCCTTTTTGACATCACCAATGCAACTTGTGGGGACATTTTCAATGATCCTTCGCTTATCGTGAGTTGTAATGCTGCTGGTGGTGCCGGATGCCATGGAGCAACCGGGGCCACAGGTGCTACTCCGTATAATGATCAGGGTGGTGGTTGCGGAACCAACCCTCCAACTCAATTTGGCGGGTTTTCACCATTTAACGACGAAGTGCCCATGGCAGCTGGAAATACCTACGTATTGATGGTTTCGAACTGGACAGGTTCCACAAATGGTTACACCCTGGATTTTAGTGCTTCTACAGGTATCGGGATCTTTGATACCACTCCTCCATTTGTAGCTAATGTGGACTACCCCGACGACTGTACTGAAACGGAAATAATCGTTGAATTTTCGGAATATATCCAATGTGCGACTATTGATGAAAGTAATTTCACCCTGACCGGTACCGGTGGCCCTTATACAATAACACTGTCATCAACCGGATGTGATGTTGGTGGTAACCAGGACAATTTTTTCTCCATCACCACAACCCCTCCATTGGACCCAATGGGCAGCTATACACTTAATCTGATTACAGATGGCTCGACGGAAGTACTTGACTTGTGTGATAACCCTGCCTCTTCAGAGACATTTAATTTTTCCACTAATATTTCCCTGGACAATGCTCCCTCAGTTGTCCCCGGTGTTATAAACATATGTGTAGGAGAAACGGTGAATATTGCTCCTTTTAGCACAAGCTGCACGGCAACTCCGACTTTTAACTTCTACGATGATCCGGGCTTAAACAACCTTATCCTGACTGGTTCATTATATAGTTTCACCCCTGCATCCACAACCACCATCTATGTAACAGAGATTCTTGGTTTCTGTGAAAGCCCGGTGACAAGTGTTCCGGTAAACGTAAACGCCCTGCCTGATCCACCAATGGCATCTGACCCTGCACCGATATGTGCTGGAGACGGTGTTCCTGGATTAACGGCAACAGGCTCCGGTGGATTACTTTATTGGTACGATTCTGATCCAGCGATTGGTAACCCATCACCTGTGGCAAACAATACGCCTTTTTTCCCGAATATAAACACCAACCTTATCGGTACATATAATTTTTGGGTTACGGAAGCTTTGAGTTCTACGTGTGAAGGTCCCGGGACAATGGTCACCGTTGAAATCCTGGATGCTCCGGCCGAACCAACCGGAACCACTTCATATGAGATATGTGCCGGAGATGCAGCTCCGGACCTGGTAGCAAACGGATCAGGGGGCACGCTAAATTGGTATGATTCTGACCCAGATGCAGGCCCAGCCACACCAATTGGAACAGGCAGCCCTTTTACTGCTCCCTTGAACACCTCTATGGCAGGAACCTATACCTACTGGGTCACTGAGACTCTTGGCTCCAGTTGTGAAAGCACCGGCCTGGAAGTTCAGGTTCAGGTAAATTCAGGACCTGAGTTTGTAGATATTACCCTGGACTGTGCTCCTGACCTTTTATCATATACAGCCGATATTAATTTTAATAATGCAGATGGATTGACCTCCAATGCAGGAACCATAACTGACAATGGTGGAGGTAGTTTCACCATTTCCGGGATTGACCCCAGTGTCGATTTAAGCGTTACTGCTACCAACAGTGGAAACAGCTGTACTGTTATGCTTGATTTCACCGCACCAGACTGCTCATGCCCGGATGTAAATGCTCCGCTAAGTGATGGAGACCAGGAAATATGTGACGGAGACCCTATACCTGACCTAAGTGTTACGGTAGGTGCCGGAGAAACAGTTGACTGGTATGATGCTTCCACTGGTGGAACTTTACTTGCATCGGGTACTACAACCTTTACGCCGCCTGGCCCGGGAACCTATTACGCAGAAACAAGAGTTGAAGTCAATGGCTGTGTTAGCCCTCGTACGGCCGTCAGCCTGACTATCAATCCACTGCCAATGTTGAATAGTTCTACTGCAGATTGCGCACCTGATCTTTTAAGTTATGTAGTAACGGTCTCTATTGCCAACGGAAACAGCATTACCGTGAATAGCGGAAGTGTGGCCGATAATGGAGGCGGAAACTTCACCATCTCAGGCATAGATGTAAATACAGATCTCAATATAACCGCAACCGATGCTTCAGGCTCTTGCTCTAACACCTTTACAGTACCGGCACCGGATTGTAGCTGTCCGGATGTAGATCCACCGGTTAGCAATGGTGACCAGGAAGTCTGTGAAGGAGATCCGATTCCTGCCCTGACTGTCAGTGTAGGAGCAGGGGAAACAGCCGATTGGTACGACGCTCCAACCGGAGGAACCCTGCTGGCTTCCGGAACAACTTCTTATACACCTCCTGGACCGGGTACTTATTATGCCGAAACAAGAGTCATTGTCAACAACTGTATAAGTGCAACAAGGACGGCCGTTACACTGATCGTTTATCCTTTACCGCAATTGATAGATTCTCAGGTGGATTGTGCTCCGGACCTTTTATCCTACATGGTAGTATTACAGGTGATCAATGCGGACAACATTAATTCGAGCGCGGGTACCGTTACCAATAATGGAGGTGGAAGTTTCACCATAAGTAATATTCCAAACAATACAAATATTTCGGTTCTGGTGACGGACAATACCACCGGGTGCTTTACAAGTTTTGACTTTAATGCACCTGATTGTAGTTGTCCTTTTGTTAACCCACCAGTTAGTAATGGTGATGTGGCAATTTGTAATGGAGATCCGATTCCTCCCCTTACCGTAAATGTTGGACCCGGGGAAACTGTTGACTGGTATGATGCGGCAGCAGGCGGAACCCTGCTGGCTTCAGGAACAACCTCGTTTACTCCTCCGGGACCAGGTACTTATTATGCCGAAACAAGGGTTATTGTCAACAACTGTATAAGTTCAAGAACGGCAATAAGCTTTGTTATTAATCCGCTGCCGACATTGGTCAATTCTCAGACCGATTGTTCAGCAGACCTATTGACTTACACCATTACCCAGTCAGTGTCAGATGCAGATATAGTTCAGGCAAGTTCAGGAACGGTGAATGATATGGGCGGTGGCAATTATACTATTACAGACATTGATATCAACTTAAATATATCCGTACTCGCATCCAATAGTGCGACCGGCTGTTTTGCCAGTTTTGACTTCAATGCGCCCGATTGTGATTGTCCTGATATTGACGCACCTGTCAGTGATGGAGATATTGCCATTTGTGACGGAGATCCATTACCCGACCTTAGCGTAAGTGTGGGTGCAGGGGAGACTGTAGATTGGTATGATATGGCTTCAGGTGGAACACTTTTATCCTCTGGCTCTACAACTTTTACACCGGCAGCCGCTGGTACTTATTACGCAGAAACGCGTGAAGCAGGTACCGGATGTATTAGTAACAGTCGTACAGCAGTTACCTTAACGATAAATCCATTACCAACTCTGACCGACGAACAAGCTAATTGTGCTGCGGATCTTTTAACCTACAGCGTTGATGTTACCTTTTCAGGTGCAGATATGATCTCTGTAAGTGAAGGAACTGTCACCGATAATGGCGGTGGTTCATTCACGATTGATGGAGTTGATGTAAATAATGATTTAACTATTACTGCTTCGAATACAGCGACTGGATGTATGGATGATTTCACCATCATCGCTCCGGTTTGTGGTTGTGGAACCATTGATCCGCCAGTGAGTGACGGAGATGTAGCCATTTGTGAAGATGAGTCAATCCCGGCGCTTAGTGTTACGGTTGGAGTTGGAGAGACTGTGGATTGGTATGATGCTGCAACCGATGGAACCCTTTTGCTGGCTGACTCTCCTACATACACACCTGCAGCAGCAGGAACTTATTATGCAGAAACCCACGAAATCGGCACGGATTGTTTAAGTGCAACCAGAACAGCGGTGACTTTAACCATCAACCCGCTACCTGTTCTGGATAATGCTACCACTGATTGTGCGGCTGATCTGCTTACCTATTCTGTAACAATCATGCTGACTAATGCAGATTCAGTTACACCAAGTGAAGGTGTCGTTACGGATAATGGTGGAGGTTCGTTCACCATTGATGGAATTGATGTAAATAATGATTTGACAATAACTGCGACCGACACTGGAACTTCTTGTTCAGATGATTTTACCATAAATGCTCCCAACTGTAATTGCCCAACAATTGATCCACCTGTAAGTGATGGCGATGTAGCCATTTGTGACGGTGATGCGATCCCTGAACTTAGCGTAACCGTTGGTGCAGGAGAGACCGTTGACTGGTATAATGCTGATACTGGGGGAACATTATTATTGGCTGATTCCCCAACTTACACTCCGGCAGGTGCAGGAACGTATTATGCAGAAACCAGAGAAGTTGGAACAGATTGTTTGAGTGCCACCAGAACCGGAGTGACCTTAACCATTAATCCATTGCCGGTATTGAACAGTTCCCAAACCACCTGTTCTGCTGATCTGTTAACCTACACGGTTAATATTACGCTCACCGATGCAGATAATATCAGTGTGAGCGAGGGAAGTGTCACAGACAATGGTGGAGGTTCATTTACCATTTCGGGAGTAGATATCAATAATGACCTGACCGTAACCGGAATTAATTCGGTTACTTCCTGCGAAGATGATTTCGTCATAGCTGCGCCGGACTGTAATTGTCCGACCATCGACCCACCGGTAAGTGGTGGAGATGAAGCTATTTGTGAAGGGGATGCTTTTCCTGCTCTCAGCGCAACTCCTGGAGCAGGACAGACCATAGACTGGTACGATGCGGCAGCAGGTGGCACCTTGCTACTCGGGGATTCACAAACCTTTACTCCTTCTGCAGCAGGGACCTATTTTGCAGAAGCCAGAGAGATTAATTCAGGATGTGTGAGTTCAAGCCGAACTGCGATCATCCTTACCATCAATCCTTTACCAAGTATTATTGACAGTACGACTGTTTGCTCGGCCGACCTATTAAGTTACAGTGTGTCAATCACCTTTGCTGATGCCGACAATATCATCGCCGGTTCCGGTACAGTTACCGATAACGGAGGTGGTTCGTTCACCATCGACGGTATTGATCCTGCCAGCAACCTGGTAATTCTGGCGTTGAATACGACTACTGGTTGTAGTGACAACTTTATCATAACGGCTCCTGATTGTTCCTGCCCTGATGTCGACGCTCCGGTAAATGATGGAGACCAGGCCATTTGCGATGGGGATGCCATTCCTGCGCTTAGTGCTACCGTTGGTGCAGGAGAGACCATTGACTGGTATGATGCTGATTCTGGAGGAACATTACTGCTTGCTGATTCTCCAACCTACACACCTGCAACAGCAGGAACCTATTATGCAGAAACAAGAGTTATTGTCAATGGATGTTTAAGCAGTGTACGGACGCCGATTACGCTAACCATGAATCCACTACCAACTTTGACTGACAGTCAGGCGGATTGTGCTCCTGATCTTCAAACATATGCTGTAACGGTTACTTTTGCGGACGCTGATAATATAACAGTTAGTGAAGGAACAGTCACCGATAACGGTGGTGGATCATTCACTGTTTCAGGCGTTGATCCTGCCAACGATCTTATGATCACGGCCAATAATTCGGTGACATCCTGTAGTGATAATTTTACTATCACAGCACCGGATTGCTCTTGTCCTGTAGTGGATGCGCCGGTGAGCAACGGGGACCTGGAGTTTTGTGATGGCGATGCTATTCCTGAATTAAGCGTGTCCGTCAATGCCGGTGAAACCGTCGATTGGTACGATGCGGCTACGGGAGGTACGCTATTAGTATCAGGTTCAACAACCTTCACCCCTGCAGGTGTCGGCACCTATTATGCAGAAACAAGAGTAGAAATAAACGGTTGTCTGAGTGCAACTCGTACACCGGTAATGGTTTCCATGAATCCACTACCAACTTTGACTGACAGTCAGGCGGATTGTGCCCTTGACCTTCAATCCTATTCGGTAACGGTTACTTTTGCGGATGCTGATGGAATTTCGGTCAGCGAAGGCAACGTTACAGACAACGGCGGAGGTTCTTTCACCATTGATGGTGTAAATCCAGCTAACGATCTTGTGATCACAGCAACTAATTCCGTTACGACCTGTAGTGATAATTTTACGGTTACTGCCCCGGATTGTTCCTGCCCTGTTGTGGATGCTCCGGTAAGTGATGGAGATTTATCCATTTGCGACAGCGACCCTATCCCGGCGCTGAGCGTTTCGGTTGGGGCTGGCGAAACCGTCGATTGGTATGATGCCGCAGCAGGTGGAACATTATTGCTTGCGGACTCTCCTACCTACACTCCGGCTGGAGCGGGCACTTATTATGCTGAAACGCGGGTAATCGTAAACAGCTGTGTTAGTGGAACCCGAACTCCGGTTACACTGACAGTGAATTCGGTTGATGTTCCTGTCTCCGGTGGAAATGAAGCTATATGTGATGGAGAAGCGCTTCCTCAGCTCTCTGCATCTGTAGGTGCGGGAGAAACGATAGATTGGTACGATGCGGCAACAGGAGGCACTTTACTGGCTTCAGATTCTCCAACCTATACGCCAACAATGGAAGGCACTTATTATGCTGAAGCAAGAGATTTGAACAATGGTTGTATCAGCAATTCAAGAGTAGCAGTCACATTGACCATAAATGTACTTCCTGGGTTAGCCGTAACCAATGCTACCGATCCGGGTTGTGGCCTGGATAATGGCTCCATTGCACTTGATGCCATTGGAGGTCAGTCACCTTATACTTACCAGATCGATGGTTCAGGTTTTGGTAATTCCAACACCTTTGCTGATCTCGCTGCCGGAGGATATTCCTTTGACATTGAAGATGCCAACGGATGCCAGGGCAGCATTGACACCACACTTTTTGCTCCTGTTGGCGTAACAGCTGTTGCAAACGTTACAGATACGCTTACATGTGCGGTTACCGACGTAGTAGTTGATGGAAATGCCACTACCTCAGATGGAACCGTAACCTATGAGTGGACCTTCAACGGCAACGAGATTTCCACAGAAATCACGGCTCAGGCATCAGAACCTGGCATGTACATTCTTACTGCCTTCCAGGATGCTTGTTCAAGTGCTGATACCATTGAAGTAGCTCAAAATCTTTCTCCGGGGCTTTCGGCTCTATTGAATACCGAGAATCAACTTGATTGTAATATCACCGATGCCTTATTGGATGGTACTGCCTCCAGTACGGGTGCAGACATCAGTTATGAATGGTATATGGATGGCAGCCTTATTGGAGGTGCCAATTTAAATACCTATAATGCCAATACTGAAGGTACCTACATTCTGTTCGTTACCGATGAACATACAGGTTGTGTGGTTTCCGACACTTTGCAGTTGATCAATAACGAAAACTATCCGGTGGCTGATGCAGGGCAGGATGCGACAATCACTTGTGCGATAACAAGTGTCACTGCTGATGGTTCCGGTTCTCAGTCTGGTAACGAAATAATTTACCAGTGGTCAGACCCTTCCGGCAACCCTATCAATGGAGCGACGACAACAACTCTTGAAGTAACCACACCAGGTACTTATTACCTCATGGTTCAGGACACTACAAATGGTTGTTCCAATACGGATGAAATGATCGTCAATACGGATCTCGTACCACCGGTAGCCAATGCTGGAATTCAAATGCAGCTGGATTGTAATGAAACAACGCTTGACCTGAATGGTCAGGGTACTTCAGTGGGACCAGAATATACGTACGCCTGGACAACAGATGTTCCGGGAACCGGTTCAATTCTTTCAGGTGCAAACAGCCTTACGCCAACCATCGGTGGGCCTGGTAATTACTACCTGGCAGTTACCGACAATGATAATGGCTGTACTTCTTCGGATCAGACCTTCGTGACTCAGGTAGCCACAATACCAACGGATTTTGACGTCGTAGCTGAGGATGCAGGTTGTTATGGAGAGTCCAATGGTTTCATCACCGTTGCTGCCCAGGATCCGGGATTACAGATCCTGTATGCATTTAACGACCAGGCCTTTACCAGCAATGCTCAATATTCAGGTCTTGCTGCAGGTAGTTATTCCATTACCGCGGAGGATGCAAGTGGCTGTCAATGGGATACCACTGTTGTGATCCAGGAAGGTATTGAATTACAACTGGACCTTGGAGAGGATCTGTTTATCCTGCTGGGAGACAGTGTGCATTTACAGCCACAGATCAACTTCCCACAGGAATCCATAGCTTCCCTCAACTGGACCAACCGTGAATTACTGGCTTGTCCTGACTGCTTTGATCCAATGACTTACTTATTGACCAACAGCAGCACTTTCCAATTGGATATTGTAGATGAAGATGGCTGTCCTGTTTCAGATGATATTACCATTTTCGTCGACAAGGAGAGAAGAGTATTCATACCGAATGTCTTCTCACCCAACTCGGATGGTGTTAATGACATTCTGTTTATCAACTCAGGTACCGATGTGGTGCAGGTAAAGAGTTTCATCATCGCCAACAGGTGGGGAGAAGTCGTTTTTGAGCAATTTAATTTCAGCAGCAATGATTCTTCCTCCGGTTGGGATGGAAGGTTCCGTGGAGAGTATCTCAACCCGGGTGTTTTTGTATTTGTCGCGGAAATTGAATTTGTAGACGGAGAGGTGGAGACTTATTCCGGAGATATTATTCTTATGCGATAGTTAAAATATTCTACAGGGACAATTCTTCTGTAATTAAATCAATTATCCCGAATGTGAAATGGTATTCACATTCGGGATTTTTTATTGTTAAACCTCAACTTTTCGGGCCAATCAGTTGTCAAACTTTTCTTAATTTGTTACCAATAAAAACTACTGCGTCTAAATGAGGAGTTTTGGTTGTAATGAGGTTGTTTTAAAATAACTTCAATGGAAATAAAACGCTTTCTAATAAAACTATTAAAACAATGAAAAAATTAGTCTTGACTATCGCATCATTCCTGATAATGAGCTCCTTTGTGCAGACTTTTGCACAGGTCCGGGAAGAATCCAAAGAAATGAGCATGGGTACACGCAATGCTTTAGTCATAGAGATCCCAGGAGTAGATGACAAACTCGCTGCAGAGGTTTGGAAAAGTTACACCAAAGATTTCTATAACTCAAAAACAAAATGGGATCGCAAAAAAAATGAATGGGTGACAGCAGATGCTGACATCGTTGCTCTTGGTATGGGTAATGATTTATCCCTTTATGCTACCATTGACGAGAAAAAGGATAATGTGGTTTTCTCACTTTGGATTGACCTTGGCAACAGCTTTGTCAACAGCCAGGACATGCCGGAACGGTACGAAGAGGCTGAAAAGCTTGTAATGCGTTACGCACTCGAATTGGCTCAGGCCAAGATCAAACTCGACATCAGGGAAGAAGAGAAGAACCTTGAAAAAATGGAGGATGAGTTGAAAAAACTCGTCGGTACCCAGGAACGTTACGAACGAGAGATCGAAAAAGCTAAAGAAGCAATCAAAAAAGCTGAGGAAAACATCGTTGAAAACAAAAAAGAACAAATCGATCAGGCGGAGCGGATAAAGGAACAAAAAAAGGTTATTGAGCAGATTCGGAAGAAGTTGAATGATCTTTAAGATAGTCTTCAGTCCACAGCCAGCAGTCTTAATTGACAGCTTTAAGAAGATATAATTTAGGGTCTAACTTGAAGTTGAATGTCGTCAACTTAAGGTTAAAGGTGGTAAATAATAGAGGATTTTTGTAAATTTCGATAAATTCAGAGAGATGAAAAAAAGAGACAAGATATCTTAAATAAACTATCATTATTAATACAT
>QQUB01000849.1 GCA_008501835.1 Bacteroidota bacterium | reverse complement strand
TTTCATCCAGGGAGCCAAATCCTTCGTCAATAAATAAAGAACGGATCTGAGCTTTGCTTCCTGCCAGGTCTGACAACCCCAACGCTAAGGCCAGACTTACCAAAAAACTTTCTCCGCCAGACAAGGTGAGCATCGAGCGCCGGTTATCTGCCTGGAAAGTATCTATTATTTCCAAACTAAGACTCTGATCATCCGGTTTGTAAATATAATATCGATCATTGAGATTGCGGAGGTGTATATTGGCCAGGCTCACCAGTTTCTTCAACGTCAGACCCTGGGCAAATATCCTGAATTTTTTACCGTCTGCCTGACCTATCAATTCGTTTAAACGAGCCCAACGAATACAGGTAACTTTTTGTTTATCAATAGTTTTTATCAAATCCCTGGCCTGTTCTTTTCTGGATTGATGTTCCCTGATTTTTTCATCAAGTGCTCCAAGGTCACGTTCTATTTCTGAGAATTCTGCCTCCAAAGAATTGTGCTCTTCTGACAGCGCCTCGAAATCCGGGAATTTGGCAATTACAGGCCTGAGGGCAGTCATGTCATTATCAATATCCTTCAAAGTCTGTTTCAAAGCCGTTTCCTCCTCGTCTAACTTCTTTTTCCGGTCTTCCAGGATGGTGGCTTCGGATTCCTCCAGCATTTGTCCCCTCAAGGAATCAATAGAGTCAATTTCCTTCGCTTTAATCTTTTCTGAAAGGTCTTCCCTTGAGGATTTTATCTTTTTCTCCAGTTGTTTTTCGGCCTTTACCTTTTCTTTTTGAAGGTTTTGGCGGGTATCCAGTTCTACTTCCAGTCCTTGTAAGGCTTTTTGCAAAACTTCCAATTCAGCTAAAGAGTTCTCTAAATTTCCTTCCAGTTCTTTCCTGACTGCAATTGGATCATTCTCACCGAATAATTCAAGTCTTTTACTCTTTTCTTTTTGGAGGTCTTGTGTAATCTTTTCAAATTTCTCAACAATCGCCTGGTACCTTTTTGAGTCCGTTTCCACCTGTGCCTGAATTTCCAGAAGCTTGCTTTCTAGAACTTTGGTATTTTCTCTAATCTCCTGAAATTTGTTATGCTTTTTTGAAAACTCATTTTTTCGATCTTCGAGGGATTTGAACATTTTAGCGGCGGTCTCCGTTTCAAAAACCTCACCGTATTTTTTCAACAACTCATTGATTTCGCCCGTTGCTTCCGAATAACGATTATCCAGTTTTTGGAGCTGATCAGAATCGTGATCCAGTTGTTGTTGGGTGCTGTTAATGGTTATGATAATTTGCTGTAATTGTTCCTCCAACTCCTTAACGACCGCTTCCTGTTCTGTTAGTTTTTTGGCCTTATTCTGGAGATCCTGAAGGGTTTTCTTTTCTCTTTTAACCTCCACCTTCAATTCGTTCAGTTTACGGGACAATAACCCGGAACGGGACATCGCAAAGAGATCAGCATCCATAGAAGAAGCAAAGGCAGACATTTTTTCCTCGTATGATTCGATCTTTTCCAACTGACGGGATATTTGTCCACCGGTATCTTTGATCTGGCTACCTGCCAGTTGTTCGATCTTTGCTGCAATATCATTATGCCGGTTAATCAGCTTTTTATGATGATCATAAATAATTTCCCGCTGCTGCTTTACGGATACAAGCTCTGTGCGGGCTTCATCAACAAAAGGTTTGATCTTTTCTTCCCGGAAAGGATGGGTCTCGGAAAAACACAATGGACAGGGTTCGCCCTCTTTTAATTCAGTTCGATCTTTCTCATAATTGGCAATCAGCTGCTGCTGATCAAAAATCTGCTGTTTAAATTCCAGTCTTTTATCGATAGCTTCCAGGCTTTCGGAAGAGGACATGAGTTGTTTCGAAACATCTAATTCTTCATTTCTCAGGTTTTCCACTTCTGCTTCCCAATGAGCCATCTCCTCCAGCATCTGCTCATACTGATCATTGAGCTGAGCAAGTTGCAGGAGATCACTTTCCAACTTTTGAAGCCCTTCAATCGTTTGTCGCTGATGATCGATCAGATCTTCTCTGGTTTTGATGACCTTTTGGGATGTGGAGGTCTCAAACTGTTCCAGCAATTTTTCAAAATCCCTGGCGGCTTTTTGTTTTCCTTTATTGATTGATTTTTCCCGGGCAGAAAGTTTTTTGAGTTGTTCAGATAAAGCAGCTGTCGATTTTTCAATCTCCATCCGTTCCTTGTAGATATTTCTCAACGCTGCCCTGTGCAATTCGATTTTTGTAAGGTCGGTTTCCAAAGCTTTATTGACCGCATTTTTTTCAAGCCATGCTTCCAGCCCTTTCCCGGAAGTTCTTAGAGCAGATACTTCCGTCTTAACCACTTCCTTTCTGGATTGCAGAGCGTCCAGTTCTGCTTTTTTCTCTTTTTGGATTTCATTTTGTTCCGTTAATGAACGTGTTATATTGGCGATATTATTATCCAGTTCAATAACCTGATCAAAAAGAGGTTGCTTTTTGGTGAGTTCACTTTTATAATCCTTCGATTGTTGTTGTCTTTCCAGAAAATTACCTTCGGTGGCTTCTTTGTTCTTTTTAATGGAAGGAATACGTTCGGCAAGGTCAGCAAGATCAGCTTTCACTTCCGCGGCCAACTCCATTTGATGATCCAGTTTTGATAAAAGTGGCTGGAAAGGGCGGACTTGATTATATCTGGCTAACTTTTCAAAATCAGGACGAGCATCCTGCTTTTTGAGTTTCCATTCCTCCATGGCCTCCTGCCGTTCTTTCAACTTTACCTCCAGATCGAACCATTGCTGGTAGCGTTGTTTTTGGGTTCTCAATCCCTCCAGCTTTTTCTTCAGTTTTAAGGAAAGTTCTTTTTGTTGTTTTTGCTGTTTTTGAAAGGTTTCCACTTCATCTGTAGTCAGCATATTTAATCCTCTGAGCTGACTTTCCAGATTTTCGAGAGTTTCGTGTTCCATTTTGTTGCGCTCGAAGGCTGCTTTAGACAACCTCGTATAAACTTCCCTGCCGGTTATTCTTTCCAGCAAATCACTTCGTTCCCTCTCCCCTGCTCTTAGGAAGGCAGCAAAATCTCCCTGGGATAATAACACAGAACGGCAAAACCGATCGTAATCAAGTCCGGAAGCACTCTCAACCCCCTCATCAACTTCTCTGATCTTTTCGGCGACGGAAATAAACTTTCCCGACTTTTCATCCAGCTTATAAAGATATCGTTTGGTTATCAAATTGCCATCGGCCTTTTTGTGGGCCCTGTACATTTTCCAGCTCGCCCGGTAAGTGCCGCTATGACTTTCAAATTCAACTTCCGCCAGAGATTCAACCTCTCCATAAGTCATAACCTCTGACACATCTTTATTCCTGTGAATACGACCGTACAAAGCAAGCGTAAGTGCATCCAGGATAGTCGTTTTTCCTGATCCGGTATCTCCGGTAATGGCAAAAAGACCAGAATCACCTAAAGGAGCTTCTGTGAAATCGATCTTCTGCCGAATTCGCAGGGAATTGAGATTGTGTAGTGTCAGGTTGAGTATCTTCATTAAAACAAATATAAGATTAAGGGAGGAGCGCAGGAAATGGATGAGAAGAAAATCCGTTTTCATTCGTTGAATCCGTATTAACCCGTGTTCTATTACCTACCATAATTTACCCACTAATTTAACTTAGCTTCTTTTGAAACATCGTCTGTGAAATTTTGTTATTTTGGGAACTCTTTGTTTTTCAATAACAGCATTCAAAAAAATCAATATGATCGGAGCAATTGCAGGGGACATGGTCGGTTCCATTCGGGAATGGCACAACATTAAATCCACAGAGTTTGAACTTTTTGAAGAAAAATGCAGGTTCACGGATGATACGGTGCTGACCATTGCGGTTGCCGATTGTATTTTGAATGGTAAGGATTACGCTGAAACCATAATGGAGTATGGCAACAAATACCCGCATGCAGGCTATGGAGGTTCCTTTAAAAAATGGCTTGCCGGGGAAATTGTCGGGCCATACAACAGCTGGGGCAATGGATCTGCTATGCGTGTGAGTCCTGTGGGCTTCGCCTGTAGCCACCTTGGAGATGTAATTATGGAAGCTGAGAAAAGTGCTGCTGTAACTCATAATCATCCTGAAGGTATCAAGGGAGCCCAGGCTATTGCCTGCGCCATTTTCCTGGCCAGGACCGGAAGGACCAAACAAGAGATCAAAAATTTCATCATCAACGAGTTCAGTTATGATCTCAAACGCACACTGGATGAAATTCGGCCCGGGTACAAATTTGATGTGAGTTGCCAGGGGTCTGTTCCCGAAGCCATCATTGCTTTTTTGGAATCCGAAGACTTTGAAGATGCCATAAGAAAGGCTATTTCAATTGGAGGTGACAGTGACACCATTGCCTGTATGGCCGGAGGAATTGCCCAGGCGTATTATCTTAAAGTTCCTCCTGCAATAGTTTCAGAGGTTAGAAAAAGACTGCCTGATGACCTTTTGGAAATACTCAATGCATTCGAAAAAGAATTTATCCCTATTGTCTGATCCCAATCATTTCACCAAACAGATCAATCAAAAATGCGCATCCATTTTAAGAACATCTCCAAGGCATTTGGAAAAAAGATAGTGCTCGACGACATTGACTTACATCTTGAACCCGGGAACACCTATTGCATCCTCGGTAAAAACGGAGCCGGAAAAACCACCCTGATGAATTTGCTGTTACAATTAAGCGGTCCGACAAAGGGTGAGCTGATCTATGATGGAACTTCACTGGAGGAACTTCCACAATCACTAAAAATGCGCATCGGTGCCATGAGCGAAGACAATCCTCTTATTGAGGAATTGACAGGACGGCAATATTTCAAACTTTACGGCCAACTATATGGACTGCCCCGCAACGATATGAAAAAGCGGGTGGATGATCTAACCAGTTATTTCTTCGACGATCCGGATGACCTTAAAAAAAGGTTATCGGCCTTTTCAACAGGTATGAAAAAGAAAATTGGCCTGATGGCCTCCGTTTTACACACTCCGGACCTGCTGGTTTTAGACGAACCCTTTTCAGGGCTTGATCCGGTAGCCGCCAAGATGACCATTGATTTTATCAAAGCTTATCAAAACGGTAATAGAACGATTTTTCTCTCTTCCCACGACCTGGCTTATGTTGCCAAAGTAGTCACTCATCTTGCAGTGCTGGATGAAGGCAAGATCGTTTTTGCCGGAACCTTGCAGGATTTCACCAACCACGGACAAAGTGAGATTGACAGTGCGTTGCTGGAGGTTTTGCAGCCGGATACGAGAGATCTTGGGGGGATTGAGTGGTTTTAAAAGGACAAGGAAAGAAGCCTTAAAATGAAATAGGTAAAAATGTTAATACTCTATAATTTTTGGTTGCGGTTTAGTGCTTTGTTTAATCCAAGGAAGCAATTGGGACGTTTCTTTGGGTTGGTATTTGGAGTAATTTTTGCCGTTTTTTATGGCCTTTTGTTTGGATATCTGTTTTCAACAGATGATTGGGAAGAGGTGGACCTTTCCAGTCGGGAGAATTTCCTGATCGGGTTGGCTTTATTTTTCATTTTTATGACCATCCTAAGAGGGTTTTACCCGACCTATCATCAATTAAATACGTGGGTTCGGCCGTTTTTTCCCCTTTCCGGATTTAAACGTTACAACCTCAAGCTGAGCTCGGATTTTGCCTCTGCCTTTTTTATTCCGGCTCTGGCATTTACCGTTTCGATGGGTTTGATGGCAGGTGACCAACTCGGACTGCCTTTTATTGTGAAATACCTGGTCATTATTCTTGGTGCCAACATTGTCAGGCGGATGGTCCAGGCTGTTCTTGAATATAGATTTAGTTCCAAACCGATACTTGCGGGATTTGTCATCGTAAGCCTTGCTGCAGTAATTGTCCTGCAGATTAGCTACCCGGTTTACACTTCCTCCCCCATTTGGGCGGACCTGCTCACTTTTGTTCTGATTTATGGGTGTGGGCTCATTGTGGAAGAACACCTTCCTGTTGAGCGAAAACAGACGGCAAAAGTGGAAAAAAAGAACCGAAGCATTGTCAGCAGTTTATTGTTCCAAAACAAGAAGATCCGTTCCTCTTTATTGGTTGGCTTTATTTTTAAGCTTGGGTTTTTAGGAGCAGATTCCTACGTACGACTGACTTCGGGAGAACATATTTTCGAATCCGATTTCCTGGTATGGCTTTTTGCCTCTCCTGTATTGATCTTCAATTATGTATACAATAATCTCTGGGGATATCACAGGTCTTTATGGTTAACCCTGGATCGTTCCCCAAATGCTTCCAATGCCTTACAGAACTATTACCTGCGGTTATTGTGGCCACCCCTTGCTGCCGATTTTGTTATTTCTACCGTTTATTTCATCCTGTATCCGGAATGGACAGTCATTGGCATAATCTCATGGATCTCAATTGCCATTATTTCTATAGTTTTCGGTTTTTACTGGTCCATGCTTAAACCACGGCTGATTCTCAAAACCATTACCACCAAAGGAAATACTTTCTTCTGGAGCAATATGCTGAGTATTCTGTTCACTATGCTTTTATACGGGATGTTATTCACCAAATGGCTGTACTGGCTGGTACCGGTGTACTTTATCGTGTCGGCAATCGTATTTTATTATGCTAAAAAGGAGTACCCGGAATTGCGAAAGGCTTTGTTCAAGGAGCTTTTTAAGGAATAAAGTGGCCTTTTCCCCGGCACTGCCTGAAGGGAGCTTGTCAGGAATCCTTCGACAAGATGTCGCCTTTCCCTTAACTTGGGCTAAACCTTGTAAAATCTCTTGAAAGACTGAAGACTGCGGACTGCGGACTGAAGACTGAAGACTGAAGACTGAAGACTGAACCTAGTCCATCGAAAAAGCATAATAATACTCACCGGGATAATTTTCATAAATACCTTCGAGCATCACTTTTCCGGAAGCTGATTCCAGGAGTTGCAATAACTTATCGGTATTTTTCACCTTTTTATTATTGACGTGGGTAATAATGAATTCAGGGTCCATATTGGTACGCATGATCTTACTGCCACGGTAGATACTTACCACCTTTACACCCTCCACATCGAGGGCACGTTTTTCTTCTTTAGTCAGGTTACGCACCTGGAATCCAAGGTCGCGTAGCAGTTTATTTTCTGAAGCGGACACGAGTCTCGTATCGTTGGTTTTACTTTTCAGCATCACTTCAGAAAGCTTTATTTTTCCATTTCTGATATATTCAACGGAAATAGTATTTCCCGGACGGTACCGCCCGATCTGTTCCTGCATTTCAGGCATGGATTTCGTCTTCACCCCATTGATCCCAATGATAACATCCCCTGTTTCTAACCCTGCATCATCTGCACCACTTTGGGCACTTACTCTTTCAATATAAACACCCTCTACAGCAGGCAGGTCAAGTTCCTCCGCCATTTCACTGTCAACCGGTGCGATGAATACTCCAAGAATTCCTCTTTGGACCACTCCATAATCTCTCAAGTCACGAATCACCTTCCTTACCAGATTGGCAGGCACGGCAAAAGAATATCCTTCATAACGGCCGGAATGCGTTATTATGGCGGTATTTATCCCTATCAGTTCCCCATTGGTGTTGACCAGGGCACCTCCACTGTTGCCCGGATTGACGGCTGCATCTGTTTGAATAAAGGATTCAATCCTGTCCTGGCCCTCCAGGATATCAATGCTACGGCCTTTGGCACTGACAATACCGGCAGTAACCGTTGACTCCAGATTAAAAGGATTACCCACTGCAATCACCCACTCACCGATTTGTAAGGAATCAGAATTACCGAATTCTATCCACGGTAGTTTATCCCCTTCGATTCTCAAAAGGGCAAGGTCTGTGGATGCATCTGTACCGATGATCTCAGCTTCGAACTTCCTGTTATCATTCAGGGTAACTTCAATTCCCGTACTTCCTTCAACCACATGGCTATTCGTCACGATGTATCCATCTTTGGAAATGATTACACCGGACCCTGTGGAAGTACTCATAACTCCTTTATGCCAGAAATCCCCCATTTCACTCGTCGTCTGAATATTCACCACTGCCGGAGTCACCGACTTGGCAGACTGAATGAAATCCGTTGGAGAGGAAGACAGAAATGTCCTGGGCTTGATATCGTTCAAGGGATCTTCACCGAGGCTGGCATATCTAGCAGGTGCCGGTTCATGTACAATTACCTCTCGTGGTTCTTCGATCTGGCGATAGATGAAGACTGCCAAAAACGCACTCAATAAAGAACTGATGATTACCGGAAGTATCTTTTTCATAAAATTTGATTAAAACAAGTTCAATTCCCTTTAAACAAATGCTCCAACTCAAAGGATTGTTTATACGACAAATAAGGCATGGAGGAAGATTGGAAAAATTGGATGATTGAAAAAAATGTAGCTTATCTACTAACCAATTTATCCGGTCTTCCTTCTGAACTAAAATTAAATTTCCAGGGTACCAAGGTGTACCCAACCAAATTTAAATTATTCTGCTTTATTTTCCCTATTTCGCAACCATCCTGACTACCGGGCAAATGATCTCCTCCAGAGAAATTCCCCCGTGCTGGAAAGTGTTTTTGTAATAATTGTGGTAATGGTTGTAATTATTCGGATACAAAAAGAACAGGTCTTCTTTGGCAAAAATAAACCTGGAACTCACATTGGGCCTTGGCAATCCTGCTTTTTGCGGGTCAACCACCTCCAGAACATCCTTTTTATCGTAATTCAAGTTACGACCTACCTTATACCTCAGGTTAGTGGTAGTCTCCCGGTCACCTACAACTTTTGACGGCTGGTTTACACGTATGGTGCCGTGGTCAGTTGTTACGATAAGGCGTACTCCTCGTTCAGCTGCTTTTTGTAAAGCACTCCAGAGCGGGGAATTCAGGAACCATGACCTTGTCAGGGAACGGTAGGCTTTTTCATCACCTGCAAGTTCCTTGAGCACCTCCATTTCTGTTCTGGCATGGGACAACATGTCGATGAAATTATAAACAATTACCGTTAGGTCGTTATGCAGATAATTGAGGATATTATCGCTCATCTGTCTGGCCTTGTTGACACTGGTTACCTTTAAGTAATCAAACTTGATTTCCTTCCTGACGATTCTGTCGATTTGATGAGCCAGCAGTTTATCTTCATTATTATTTTTGCCGCCCTCCTCATTATCATTTAACCACAGATCGGGATAATATTTCTGGATCTCCCCTGGCATGAGCCCTGAGAAAATGGCATTTCTGCTGTATTGGGTTGTGGTAGGGAGAATACTGTAAAAGAAATCTTCCTCTTCCTGGCGATATAATTCTCCGATAATTGGCTTGAGGATCCGCCACTGGTCAAAACGCAGGTTATCGAGCAACAGCATAATGGTCGGGCGGTCATCGTCCAGAAACGGGAAAACCTTTTCTCTCATCAACCTGTCTGAACGGATCGGGCCGGAACGATCCTTCAACCAGTCCAGGTAATTTTTAACGATAAACCTGGAAAAGGCATTATTAGCCTCCCCTTTCTGCATGGACAATATTTCAGCCATACCTACTGAATTCGACTGATCGATCTTCAATTCCCAATTGACAATTTTTTTATAGATCTCAATCCATTCTTTCTCATCGGGATTATTGTTGATATCCATATGGATCTGACGGAATTCCTGCTGATAATCAGAGGATGTTTTTTCTCTAACCAGACTTTTGGTATTGATGATCTTTTTGAGTGTCAGCAGAATCTGATTTGGATTAACAGGCTTGATCAGGTAATCCGTAATCTGGCCGCCAATGGCCTCTTCCATGATGTGTTCCGCTTCGTTTTTGGTGATCATCACAATGGGGAGGTTAGGGCGCTTTTCCTTCAATTTGGATAAAGTCTCCAAACCGGAAATTCCCGGCATACTTTCATCCAGGAAAACCACTTCCACATCCGGATGTTCATCACACTCATCAATGGCGTCGTGGCCATTGGTAACGGTGATTACATCATATCCTTTTTTATCCAAAAACATCAAC
>QQUB01000944.1 GCA_008501835.1 Bacteroidota bacterium | reverse complement strand
AGTAATGTAATAGATACTCCTCCTGCCACCGATCCTTCTGGTGTTTCTTTTTGTCCTACAACTATCAGATTTGAAATTATCGGAGCATTGATTACGATCATTTATGGTCTTATTGGTAATCTCACCGGTTTGTCCAATCCTTCATCAGGAATTGCAGCAACGGCAATTTTCGGAATCCTCTCCATTGTTATTTACATTGGAGTTTTGGTGTATGCCATAAGAAAACACCGTGACGGTGAATTAGGCGGGTATATAACCTTCGGTCGTGCATTCATCGTTGGTTTCCTTGTTGCTGTGATCATGTCTATCATTGGTCAGTTGTTCAACTATGTTTACCTCAATTATATTGACCCGGATATGTTGGCTAACTCCATGGAAGGTATTCGGGAAATGTATGAGAACATGGGTATGGATGAAGGTACCATTGATGAAGCTATGGTGAGAGTTGAATCGCAAATGGACAAGCAAAAAACCCTTCTTGGCAGTCTTCCGATTACTTTGGTAGTTAATGCAGTTGTTGCGGCAATTGTAGGACTGATCATGAAGAAAAATGTACCTGAAACGATGTAAATCTTCAGTTCAAGTGATCCTAGGTGAAAATATTTTGCCAGGTGTTGCCTCAAAACATTCAAAAACTTTTGAAGTTTAGCAACCCAACTGCCATCTTTGCGCAAAATAAAAACTGATGGATCCAAAAGTTAAATACGGCTTGATAGCAGGAACCGGCACCGTTGCGCTGTTCCTGCTATTTTATTTTTCAGAACCTGCCTGGATGTTACATCCTGCTTTGTGGTGGGGATCATTGTTGATTTACATCTGGGCTATGGTTAAAGTGGCTAGAGAACCTGCCAAAATTGGTGTGCGTCAAGGGTTGAGAGAAGCCTTCGGCGTTTTTGCCCTGGCTAATTTGATCTTTTATGTGTTTTATTACTTTCAATTTACGACCTTTGCTCCTGAGCTGGTGGAAATGCAAAGGGAAATGATGTTGCAAAGTGATTTCATTACCAAAGAACAAAAATCGGCTCTGGATATCGACATGACGCTCAGAGGCACCATTTTCCGCTACTGTTGGAGTTTGATAGGCGGATTTGTATTGTCACTTGGACTTTCAGCGTTTTTGAATAGAGTTTAAATCCTTTTTTGTTAAAAGGCTGAAATAAACTCAACCAGAGTAGTCAGCAACCAGCAACCAGTAACCAGTAATCAGTACACAGATGGACATTTCAGTTGTCGTACCTTTGTTTAATGAGGAAGAATCACTCCCGGAACTTGAAGCCTGGATTCGTCGGGTTATGGAAGAAAATCATTATTCCTATGAGGTCATTATGGTTGATGATGGCAGTAGGGATGCTTCCTGGAAAGTAGTTGAAGAACTCACTTCCAGGAATCCGTTTGTAAAAGGTATTAAGTTTCAAAGGAACTATGGCAAATCACCGGCACTCAATACAGGGTTCCAGGCTGCAAACGGTGATGTAGTCATTACCATGGATGCTGATCTCCAGGATAGCCCGGATGAAATTCCGGGATTGTTCAAAATGATCAAAGAAGAGGGCTTTGATATGGTATCAGGATGGAAAAAAAAGCGTCATGATCCTATTGGCAAAACGCTTCCTTCCAAGTTTTTTAACTTCGTGATGAGGAAGGCGAGTGGCATCCATCTCCATGATTTTAACTGCGGATTAAAAGCGTATAAACTCGATGTGGTAAAAAGCATTGAAGTATCCGGTGAAATGCACAGGCAGATTCCGATTCTTGCCAAATGGGCCGGGTTTACCAATATTGGAGAGAAGGTTGTGGAGCACAGGGCACGG
This sequence comes from Bacteroidota bacterium, assembly GCA_008501835.1. GTDB lineage: Bacteria > Bacteroidota > Bacteroidia > Chitinophagales > Saprospiraceae > BCD1. Next base: position 8,157 of record QQUB01000944.1, on the reverse strand, counting down.
CAGTACGGAAGCAGTAAATATGGTGTTTCCAGGCTTGTGACGGGTTTCCTCGATCTATTGTCACTGATGTTTACCGGGAAGTTCGGTAAACGCCCAATGCATTTTTTCGGAACGCTTGGAACTTTATCATTTATTGTCGGTTTTGTGATCCTGATATACCTGACCTTTGAAAAATTTATCCATCAGGAATACGGAATGGCAAGCAGACCTCTGTTCTTTTTTGGTATCGTAATGCTGATCATTGGCACCCAACTTTTTGTTACCGGTTTCCTGGCGGAACTGGTCATCAGAAATGCACCGGACCGGAACCAATACCTCATCGCCAAGAAGATAGGCATTGGTGAGCATGGAGGACTGTAGGCTGAAAATTGTAAAATGCGAAATTAAGAGTTGTTTAATGCTTAATTCGTTTTGAAAAAATATGTTTATTTAGGTTTTTATTTTGACACTATAATTTTGGAAAGTTGGAAAAAGGAAAGTTGGAATAAAAATCTATGCCACTAATTCCATTCTTCCATATGATTTAATAGTAGATTTGGTTTTTCAGAAACAGATACGATAAAGGTTTTGGTGTTTTCTGAAGAACATTAATTGAGAAACTAGAAACCAACCTAACCAATGAAAAAGATTGTATTACTTACCCCGGCGCACCCATTAAGGGGAGGTATCGCTTCTTCCTCGGAGCGTTTGGCCCTTGAGTTCCATAATCAGGGCTATGAAGTTGTTGTGGTTTCCTTTCGTTTACAATATCCCAATTTTTTATTTCCCGGAGAGACGCAATTCACGGATGACCCACCTCCAGAGAATGTTCAAATTGAAACCAGGTTAAATTCTGTCAACCCTCTTAATTGGTTGATGACGGGCTGGTATCTCAAAAAATTGTGTCCTGATTTACTTATTATTCGCTATTGGCTCCCCTTTATGGGACCTTCCCTTGGTACCGTGGCCAGAATTACCAAGTCGAATAAAAGAACCAGGGTGGTGGCACTTGCGGATAACATAATTCCCCATGAAAAAAGACCTGGTGATTGGATTTTTACCAAATACTTTTGCAAAAGCGTTGATGGGTTCCTGGTTATGTCCCGGTCTGTTGGAGAGGATGCTAACATGTTTGCACCGGATAAACCTGTGGTATATTCGCCACATCCAATTTACGACAATTATGGACCCCAGGCTTCCAGGGAAACCTCACTGCAAAAACTGGATCTGGATCCGGCTGACAGATACATTCTGTTCTTTGGTTTTATACGAGATTATAAAGGGTTGGATATTTTGTTTGAAGCTATGGCCGAAAAAAAAGTCAGTGCTTTACCGATGAAATTAATCGTTGCAGGGGAGTATTACGGTAATCGCGAAAAATATTTAAACCTGATCGAAAAACTGGGAATTGAGGACAAAGTAATCCTGCACAACAGGTTTATATCCAACGAAGAAGTGAAGTATTATTTTGGGGCTTCCGACCTGATTGTGCAACCTTATCGTTCCGCTACTCAAAGCGGGATTTCTCAACTGGCATATCATTTTGAAAAACCTATGGTGGTGACCAGGGTAGGAGGGTTACCTGAAATCGTGGAACATGGAAAAGTGGGGTATGTGGTTGATGTTGATGTCAAAGCTGTTGCTGATGCGATTGTCGATTTTTTTGACAATCAAAAACTGGAAGTAATGAGCGAAGGGGTGAAGCAAAACAAGGAATTATTTTCCTGGACCAAAATGGTTGAATCCATGAGCGTACTGTTTGACAAAATAAAGAAATAAAACACAAAAGCCACTTGCGGTTTTCACCACAAATGGCTTTGTTAACTAACGAAACTATCAAAAAGTTTCAGCGCTGTTATTTTATTTGAGAGGAGTCTCTTCCTCTGCACAGTGATCGTACAGTCACTGTGTTCCTAATTGAAACTCCGGTTTGGAATTACTACACCCCCTAGACTACTTTGTCAGCACATGAGGTGCTGGCAAAGGCATCAGGCTTGGCCTTGAATACAAAACCCATTCCAAGGATGTATCCCATGGCCTCTTTGAGCGCAACATTTGACTGGAAGTGAGGATCGGTATTGATGTCAGCGTGGACCTCCAGCTCGACATTGAATTTGTCGAGCAGGTCACACAGTGCGTAGGCAACTTCGATTGAGCGAGCCACCTCGGCAATCATCCTTTCCCGGATACTCATTTTCTGGACAAGGCTTTCGTTACTGATGTACATAAAACCACCTTTCTTCTCCCTCAAAAAAACGATCACGGTAGCGAATTCAATCACCTTACCCCTCACCTGAGAGTCAGTCCCGATACAAACTTTCATTTTGTGACCGAGTGCGATCTCCTTTTTAAGAGTGGCTTCAACAACTTCCAGGATGGGTTGTTCAAGTCGTTGTCCATTGAGTCTTCTCCATTTCATGACTGGTTAAAAATTTTGGTTCCACAATGCGAATAAATGTATGGCTATTTTCGCTAAACGCAAAAATAGTCTTTGTGATCAGCCAGGTTTTAATAATTAAATAACATAAAATTAACTGCACACGGACATTAGAACTGCAAAGCCACCTTAAAAGTTCCCTGATTCTGGCTTTCTTTTCCATTTATTTATTGTTTTTTTGCAGGAGTAAATTAATTAAAATCAAATCGGTTTGAGTTTAAGCGTTTTAGTGATCAGCGATTACAGGGATACTGGCTCCGTGAGACCGGAGGCAGAGTTGTTTATTGGCCTTGCAAAACAAGGTGTTAAGGTAACTATCATGACCTATGGACAGGCAGATTACGTGCCAAAGTTCAAGGCTGCAGGTATTAAAGTCATTGATTTTCATCCTGAAAAAAAGTTTGATCGCGGAGAGATAGGGTTTATTCGGAATGAACTCAAGACGGGGGGACATCACGTCATGCATCTGTTTAACGGGAAAGCTATCGTTTCGGGATTGCAGGCAGCTAAAGGAGTAAAGGTAAAAGTGGTTTTGTATCGCGGATACACAGGAAATATCCATTGGTACGATCCCTCTGCTTACTTTAAATATCTGAGCCCCCGGGTAGATAAGGTTTTCTGTATTTCAGATGCAACCAGGGATCTCATTAAACGCAACAGAATTTTTGGAAAAGACAAACCGGTAACTATCCATAAAGGGCATAATCTCGAATGGTATGATGGTGTTCAGCCAGCCAATATAGAGGATTTAGGGCTTCCGAAAAATGCATTTGTGGTCACAAATGTTTGTAATGCCCGCCCGATGAAGGGAATTCCTTATTTGTTAAAATCCACCAATTATATTCCAACAGATCTGCCCATTCATTATGTGTTGGTTGGAAGGAATCTGGATACTCCTGAAAACAGAAAAATATTAAATTCCAGCCCTAATAAAGAAAAGGTGCATTTCCCTGGTTTTCGCAAAGATGTGCTCAATATTGTTAAAGCCAGTGATGCCTTTGTTTTATCCTCCCTGTACGGTGAAGCAACTACTAAAGCAGTCATCGAAGCAATGAGTTTGGGTATTTGTCCTCTGATTACTGATATCCCAGGGAATAGAGGCCTGGTGGTGGATGGAGAATGCGGATTAGTATTTCCATCAAAAGACCCAAAAGCCATCGCTGAGGCCATCCTGGAAGTTTATCACAATCCGGATAAACGAAAATTGTATGCTGAAAACGCCCGAAAACAAATCCAGACAAAATGGAACATTGAGGATACGATCCGGAATACTTTTGAGTTATATGAAAGTTTGAGAAAGGAGATTGTCTAAAATTAGTACATTGTACTAAATATTAATTCTACACTCATCACTCATCACTATGCACTCCTTAAATCCTCGCCTGGTAAGTAAACAACTCATAATACCTGCCCCGAAGCGCGATCAATTCATCGTGCGTTCCCTGTTCCTCAATTCTTCCTTCTTCAATGACTAGAATTTGATCAGCTTTGCGGATGGTACTCAGCCTGTGAGCAATTACAAAAGTCGTACGGCCTTTCATCAATTCCGACAGACTGGCCTGTATAAATGCTTCACTTTCGGTGTCCAGATTAGAGGTAGCTTCATCCAGAATCAGAATTTTTGGATCGGCGAGAACCGCTCTGGCAATAGCAATTCTTTGCCGCTGACCACCCGATAATTTGATTCCCCGTTCACCGATCACGGTTTCCAGGCCATCTTCAAACCTATCTGTAAATTCCTGAATATGGGCAGTTTTGACTGCATGCAATAATTCTTCTTCAGAAGCATCCGGACGCGGGAAGAGGATATTTTCCCTGATCGTTCCTTCAAAAAGGAAATCGTCTTGTAAAACTACTCCCAGGTGTTTTCGGTAATCAGAAAGAATAGTTTTGGAGAGATCGTATTTATCAACAGTAATTTGCCCGCCTTGAGGGGCTATAAAAGAAGCTACCAATCCTGCAATGGTTGATTTTCCTGATCCGGAAGTTCCTACAAGAGCTGTTACACTTCCGGCAGGGGCTTTGAAGCTGATGCCATGTAGTACATCTTTGCCTTCTTCATAGGCGAAGGTTACATTTTTGAAACGAATATCTCCGTGGATTTTTTCGATCCTTTCAGTTCTTTCCGGATTGTCGGACTCAGACGGAGTATTCATCAATTCTTCCGTACGGTCCAGGCCTGCAAAAGCTTCGGTGAACTGGCTGCCGATATTACTCATTTGCATGATCGGAGTAATCATAAATCCCAGATACAGAGTGAAGGAAAGGAATTCTCCGATGGTCAGACTATTTTCAATGATGAGATATCCTCCAATGGCCATAATGCCGGCAGAAGCAAACCCTAACAACAGGGTAGAGGCACTCGAAACAAGGGCTGTTGTGGTCAGACTCTTTTTTACGTTAAGAAACAATTTTTCTACCCCCTTTTCAAATGTCGATGATTCCTGTTGTTCCGCATTAAAGCCTTTGATCACCCGAATACCGTTCAGGGTCTCCGTGAGCCTTCCCGTTACTTCAGAATTGATTACCCTTCTTGTTCTGAAAATAGGGCGGATTTTGCTGAAGGCCTTCAGCGAAATAAACCCAAAAATTCCGATCGGAAGCAGGACGTAAAGTGTCATTCTTGGACTGATTTGCAAAAGCAGGAAAAATGATGCTATGGCCGTCAAAATTCCACCGACCATTTGTACTAAGCCCGTTCCAATCAGGTTTCGGACTCCATTTACATCACTCATTATCCTGGCCACCAAAGCTCCAGATTTGTTATTGTCAAAAAAGTTGATTGGTAAGGACAATACTTTTTCTTGAACCTGAACCCTTAATTTGGAAATCAGGTTCTGTGCTTCGACACTTAATAACCTTGTAAGAGAAAAAGAGGTAACTGCCTGGACAATTATCGCTATGACAATATAAGTGATCAGTCTTTTCAGCATAGGAATATCACCGTTCGCGATTACATCATCAATCAGATATTTACTTGCCCAGGGGGTTACCAGACTTGCAGCCCGGCTGATGACAATCAATAATAATCCTAAAAAAATGAAATACCTGTGAGGCCAGACGATTTGTTTAAATACCTTGGCTATACTTATTCTGGATTTGCTCATTTAATATCAATTATGGGTGTTGGTTATCCCTGTTTTGAGAATCAGGGATCGAAACTTCTGAAATGGGGAGAACAACCAATATAAACCAATTTATAAGGAAATAGTTCTAAAAGTATAATGGTATAATAGATGCACAAGTGTCCAGTTGTTTTTTCTGATCTGTAGAGTTATTGCGTACCTCTGGCACGCATCCGGTCTCAGCCTTGGCTGTTACCGGGATTAGGCCCCTCTGGGGCCCGGGATAATGCATGAAAGTGCTGGAACTTAAGCGTTTCTGAAAACACATGAAAAAACTTCGAAATTGGGTGTTCTGTATTGGATATTCGAAATTCTGTCCGGTTTTATTTGCCAGAATACCGAACCTGGCTTCCGTTGGACAACAGGCAAGGTATCCAACACCGAATATCCAAAAATGAATTAGGGATCAATCCAAATTCGAAATTAAATAGTGATTTAGAACATCACTGTATTTTCATAAACCGCGGCTGCCTCTCTGGGGTCAGGAGAGTAAACCTGTTATTAATTCCTCTGGCCCCATTCGGGGGCCAATCCCGGTAACGGCCAGGCATGCCGAAAACCAGAGCGTGCCAGAGGTACGCAATCTTTATCCTTTGAAGGGCTAAATTATTAACGGAAAAGAATTTGGTACCTACAGCACCATAAATAGTAGATCTAGTTGCCGGGAGATACCTGGATTAGATGACCGACGGCACCTTAGCATGGGATCTAGTAACCAAAACGCTACGCTTTTGAGATGAAAAAAAATGTGTCCCAACCGTAAGGCCATATCTCCCTACAATAAATCCCTTAATACCTTTTCGATAACTTCGTCTTTGGTGCGGTCATCCCAGTCAAACAATTGAATGACGTCCGGAGGGACACCATTTTCAAAAGAAGGATCAAGGTCTGTGGTAAGTGTTTGGGATACAGAAAACCGGTAAGTCCACCCATTGGGTAATTGTCCGCCATTTGGGAGGCCCAGTCCACCACCAGTGGTATCGCCAACTAAAGTTATATTAGGAATTTCTTTAGCAGCCAAAGCAGTAAAAGATCCAGCACTGTAGGTGCCTCTGTCAGTCAAAATAAATACCTTTTTAAGGTATTTTGTGCCTGTGTAAGGCGAAAGATATGCTGCCTCTGGTTCAGAGAAATCATTATGCCCCGGACCATTCTTGATTCTGGAATAATAAACAAGCGTTTCTTTATTCACAAAACGGCTGAGTATCTTAAAAACTCCGGAAATGGCACCGCCCCCATTCTCCCTAAGATCCAGGATCAGCCCTTTAGTGTCCTTGTACCTGTTGAGAATGAAATCGAGATTTGTATTGTTAATGGTGCTGGTAAAGTTTTTAAGTCTGATATATCCCACCTCTTCGTTTTCTATGAAATCATGTAAGAAGGGACCGGAATGATAATAATCCTGAGAGAGGTAATTATCCTCGATTATTCGCCAATCAAAATTGTCAGGACCCTGATAGACCGTTCCAAAAAAAGACACATTAAAATTGGAAATAAGGTTGGTGTGATCGTCCTTTAATTCTTTAAGCATATTGCCCAGGACGTTAAACAAAGAATCGTCAGAAATACCCGGAGAAATCTGGTCTCCATAAAAATGTCTGGTATTGTCCCAGTTGATGCCTTTAAGGTCAAAATAAGCGTATTGTTCATCACAGGCATGCCATAGGTATGCAAAATTTACGTAAGGGTCTGTTGACGAGTAATCCTCTTTGAGTACCAGTTTTTCGCAGGATGGTAAAAAAGACAGTAAAAACAATATGAAAAAAAATCTTCGCATGATTTTTTATTTAACATTGAATAAAATAGTGCCCTTAATTAGGTGGCTGGCCATTTCAAAACTTTTGGCAGTAAAGCTGCTTTTGTAGAAATTCCACTCATACCCAATCTGAAAACCATTTCTATTATTCAGGAAAAAAGTATAGTCGATTCCGGAACGTAAGCGCAACCCCGAAGGGATTGTTAATTGATAATTAGCAAAGTAATTGGGATCATTGATTACGGAGGATTGATTAATATAACTAAAATCATTCCGGTAAACTGCATTAAGGAGACCAGGGGTCAGATATGCCCCAATTTGTTGTTTTCTTGGATGGAGTTTGTATTTGATAAAAAGGATTTTGCCTTCTTGGGGAACTTTCCTTGAAATATCCTTAGAAATAGCCATGCTTGGCGAGAGAGTGGCAAAATATTCATTACCAAAAGAGTTATTCATCAGGCTGGAATTACTCCGGAAATCTCCAAAAACACTCAGCTCACCTCCGAGTTCAAAGCTCCAACCATTCCCGCCTAACCTTTTTATAGCATATAATCTGGAGTAATTTACCTGGAACCATTTTACCTGACTTGCATAAACTTGCCCCTCTGTATTGGTGAAAAAGTTTCCAAAAGAATAAGCAAAATCCAGGTTAGATCGTTTGGTGGGTTTTGTCTTGATGAAAGAAACGGAAAACCAGGGTGATTTTCCACGGTAAAACAATGGAGAAGTGGCCCAGTCCCGTAAGGCAGAAGTTGTCATGCCTGATTCCAGGCCGATGTAAAATGAATTGGGCAGGGCAGGTACATCGGAGTTGCTTTGACTAAATCCCGCAAAAGGAAGCCAAATCCAGCAGTAAATGA
>QQUB01000917.1 GCA_008501835.1 Bacteroidota bacterium | reverse complement strand
AATGCTTATTCCCAAAATAGGAGCGATGCGGTACACTGCTTTTGCCCTGATAACGGCTGCTTTTGCTGTTTTCTTCCACTATTTGACTACTAAAGATTTCCAGTTGCTGGATTTTAATAGAGAGGTTTACAGTCTGGCGCTTTTGATGGCGGTCGTGGCTACGGTGATTCCAACATTACTCGTTTCTTATGGAATTCGATTAATTGGAGCAGGTAATACAGCACTTACCAGTAGTGTGGGACCGGTATCAACACTTACCCTGGCCTATTTTTTGTTGGGAGAAAGGTTGAGCTGGGTCCAGATGCTTGGAAGTTTGTTTATTATTGCCGGAGTCTTATATTTGTCGGCAGCAAAAAACAAAAAAAGATGATCAAACGAATTGCTTTCATCCTATTAGTCTTTATGACCGTCATTTCCTGTAAAAATGATGTAAAGAAAACCGATTCTCCAACACAAAACATGGATTCTTCTGCACAGGAAATGAATCCGTCCACTCAGGATGGTTCTGTTACCGTACATGAAATTGAAGAATTGAGACTGACCCTGCCGTCGACTTATAAAAATATCAATTCGGTTCAGGAGTTGGAAAAATTTATGCAGGAAGAAGGAGGTCAGATTACCAAAACTGATCCGGGTCTCACAAATCATATCCTCAAAAACCTCAGCATGGATCGATTATTCTATTTCGATTCAGAAAGTGAAAAGAATTTCAATTACGTTTACGTTGATCCAGTAGGCCCCAGATTTCCGTTGCAGGACGAGTTGATCGAAAAGTTTCTTGCTAAATATGAAAATGATTGTTCCATGCAGTACGCTTCCCAAAATTACCAAATGGAAAGGCTGGGGAATTTTACAAGATCGACTGTTTTCCAGAATGAGGTGATCAATATTAAATATAAACACACGCTTGATAAACTCGAGTGGTATTCCGACTATTATTATATACAGATGAAAGGCAATCGCCGGTCGCTTGTTTTGATAGCAAACGATTATAATGGAGGAGCATTGAATTTGAAGGAGTATTTAACCACGATTTATTAAAGAAAAGGTTTCCCAGGGTTTTGCCTCTGCCCGGGAGGTGCTTGAAGAAAGGCCACACCTTGTCGGAGAAATACAACTAAATAATACCAAAATAAAACAGCATGAATAGCTACATCATTGATGCTATCCGAACACCCATCGGAAATTTTACGGGAACACTTTCTACTATCCGGACTGATGACCTTGCAGCCCATGTGATAAAAGCACTCGTTGAAAGAAACCCGGACCTTCCTGTTGAAAAAATTGATGACGTGATCTTTGGATGTGCAAATCAGGCCGGAGAAGATAATCGTAATGTAGCCAGAATGGCTCTTTTACTAGCCGGGTTGCCATACAATGTACCAGGAGAGACCGTCAATCGGCTTTGTGCCTCCGGAATGTCTTCAGCGATCCATGCCCACCGAGCGATCCAGACAGGCGATGGGGACTTGTTCATTACCGGAGGCGTGGAGCATATGACCAGGGGCCCCTGGGTGATCTCCAAAGTTTCCAAAGCCTTTGGCAGGGATGCTCAGATGCATGATTCCAGTTTTGGCTGGAGGTTTGTCAATCCAAAAATGAAAGCCATGTATGGAGTAGATGGGATGAGCAATACAGCGGAAAACCTGGCAGAAAAATATGAGATTTCCCGGGAGGACCAGGATAAATTTGCCTATTGGTCTCAGATGAAAGCTTCCGCAGCAAGAGCGTCGGGCAGGCTGGCTGAAGAGATTGTAGGTGTTGGGATTCCTCAAAGGAAGGCAGATCCGATAATATTTGATGAGGATGAATTTATTAAACCCAAAACTTCTCTGGAAATTTTGGCCAAACTTCGTTCTGCATTTAAGAAAGCCGAAGATGGAGGCAGTGTTACTGCCGGAAATGCATCCGGCTTGAATGACGGAGCAGCTGCCATGCTCATCGCTTCGGAGAATGCCGTGGAACAATACAATCTAAAACCATTGACCCGAATCGTTTCCTCAGCTGTTGCAGGGGTTGAACCACGCATCATGGGCATCGGACCTGTTAAGGCCTCCAATAAAGCCTTAGCCAAAGCTGGGTTGACCATGGATGACATGGACATCATAGAAATTAATGAGGCTTTTGCCGTCCAGGTGCTGGCCTGCACAAGACAATGGGGAGTTGCAGATGATGATCCGCGAATTAATCCAAACGGGGGAGGTATAGCTATTGGGCATCCGTTGGGAATGACCGGTGCCAGAATCCTTCAAACGGCTTCAATTGAGTTGCACAAACAGCAAAAGCAATACGCCCTGGTGACTATGTGCATCGGCGTCGGGCAGGGATATGCGGTAGTGTTGGAAAAGGTGTAATAAATTTTTGAATACCAAAACCTTGTTCTTGTCGAAAATTGAAGTGATGAAATCGATAAATGAATATCTTTGTTCAAATTTTTTCAACACACCACAATTGTCATGAACGATAAAGAAGAAACACCCGACCAATCCTCTTATTCAGACAAATACAAAGGAGAGGCATTAAATGCTTACAGAGCCTTCGATGAGGCATTAAAAATCAATCCGGAGGATGGTTTTGTAATGAAGATACTAAAGGTAACCGGTAGAGTTTTAGGAATTACGGTGGCCATCATTTTGTCACCTTTTGTGGCACTTGGTTTATTTTTTGCCTTTATTGCAGCCGGTTAATGAATATAGCCAGAAATTTCAGGCATCCCCTTTTTTGGGGCAGTTGTGTGTTGTTTTTGACACATCAGTTGATCCAAAAAGGATTGGATATTCATATTCCTTTTATCCATAGTTACCTGGATGATTTGCTGGTTATGCCAATAATTCTGACACTAATTTTAGTGGAAAGAAGGAGGCTGTATTCCTGGGGGGAGAAATTCGTTTTTTCCTTTCCTGAAACCATAGGGCTTGTACTGGCATTCTCACTAATTTTTGAACTGTTATTTCCCTATTTTTCCACTAAATTTACTTTTGATTGGTGGGACTTTTTGGCTTACTCCATAGGCGGAGTTATTTTTTATCGATATCTTAATTACTGAGATTTGACATAGTTTTTGATCGTAGTGATAAGGTGTTAAAAATGTAACCATGAAGCAAGGTTTAAGGGAAAACTGGAAACAGTTCAGTTTGTTGGTTTTGATCAACGGTTTTGTAGGCGGAATGGTGGGACTGGAACGGTCCATCCTTCCAGAATTGGCAGAGGTCGAATTTGAGATTGCTGCCCGGTCTGCTATTCTTTCATTTATTCTTGTATTTGGAATAGTCAAAGCTATAACCAATTATTTTACGGGCATGCTGGCCGACAGGGTTGGGCGTAAAAACCTGCTGATCATAGGCTGGCTGTTTGCCATTCCCGTACCGCTCATTCTGATGTATGCTCCAAGCTGGGATTATGTTGTACTGGCCAATGTGCTTTTAGGAATAAACCAAGGCCTCACCTGGTCAACTACGGTTGTTATGAAAATTGACCTCGTGGGGACCAAAAACCGTGGTCTCGCGATGGGCATCAATGAATCGGCAGGATACCTGGCCGTCGGCGCTGTTGCATTTTTGACCGCCTGGATCGCTGCGGAATATGCTATTCGACCTTATCCGTTTTATTTAGGACTAGGCATGAGTTTGGCTGGGTTGTTTGGGTCTCTGTTCCTGGTTCGGGATACGGCAGGTTTTGTACATAAAGAAATTGCTGCCACATCAGAAGAAGCGACAGGAAAAGTATTTTGGAAAACCACCTGGAAAGATAAAAATCTGGGATCCATCACTCAGGCGGGTCTTGTGAATAATCTCAATGATGCGATGGTTTGGGGTATGTTGCCCATATTGTTGAGTATTCGGGGTTTTGACCTGGTGGAAATCGGAAAACTGGTTGCCATTTACCCTGCCATTTGGGGGATCGGGCAATTGGGTGCAGGCCGGCTGGCGGATCTTTTTCCCAAAAAAAGGTTGTTGTTTTGGGGAATATTACTCCAGGGATTAGCCTTGTTTCTCTTCTTATATGCCACAACATTTTTTCATTTTGCCTTAATTTCCGTTTTTCTGGGAATAGGAACGGCCATTGTTTATCCGACCTTCCTGGCAGGTATTGCAGATTATGCTCATCCAAAACAAAGAGTGAAAAGTATCGGAATTTTCAGACTCTGGCGCGATCTGGGTTATGCAGTCGGTGCCCTGCTCACCAGTATTGTCGCTGACAACTGGGGAGTATTACCTTCTATTGGCATCGTTGCAGGGTTGACCGTATTGAGTGCTATGATCATTTTGATTAGAATGGAATGAAGGGGTTAAGTGCAGAGTGCATGGTGCAGAGTGATGAGTGCAGAATTGCTCATCCCTAAATAAAGTTGACCGTTTAGAACACCTGAAACCATATGAAACAATCTGTAACGCCTGAAACACCTTGAACCCAATAAAAGTGCAGAGTGCATGGTGCAGAGTGATGAGTGCAGAATTGACAATCCCTAAATAAAGTTGACCGTTTAGAACACCTGAAACCATATGAAACAATCTGTAACGCCTGAAACACCTTGAACCCAATAAAAGTGCAGAGTGCATGGTGCAGAGTGATGAGTGCAAAGTGACAATCCCTAAATAAAGTTGACCGTTTAGAACACCTGAAACCATATGAAACAATCTGTAACACCTGAAACACCTTGAACCCAATAAAAGTGAAGAGTGCATGGTGCAAAGTGATGAGTGCAGAAATGACAATCGAACATAAGAAAAAAATCTTTTGAAATTACTTGAACCCCTGGAACTACTTGAACCTTTTAAACTCCTGAAACCAATATAAGTGCAAAGTGATGAGCGAAAAACCTCTGGGTAGGATGATGTAGGTTTTTCAGAAAAACCAAAAAAAAATCCAAAATTCCCAACCCTGTCGGAAAAGATCATTGTCTACTAGATTGAACGTGCTTAACTTTAAAGAAAAATATAAACCTATGCAAAAGTTTAATCTACTCGTGCCAGGCCTTTTATTACTCATGGCCTTTTCATTTAACAGCTGCCTCGAAGATAGTTGCGAAAGACAATTCACTTATACCGCTTACACACCAGTCTACCTTACTTACGACCAGGTGCATAGTGGAGAGGTGGTAAACGAATCCCCACGCGAACTGAAGGATCCCGGAAAAATCTATTTTTATAATAACTTCATTTTTATCAACGAAGGTAGAGATGGTGTTCACGTAATTGATAACACCAATCCTGATGACCCTCAGAATATTGCTTTTATTTCTATCGATGGAAATGAGGATGTAGCCATCCAAAACGGTATTATGTACGCCAATAGTTATGTTGATTTGCTTGCTATTGATATCAGCGATATTTACAATGCCACGATTGTCGGACGTACAGAAAGTGTATTTAACCCGATCTGGGATGACGTAAATAATGGCCGGGTATTAGTAGAATACAAGGAAGAACAGATTACCGAATTCCTGGATTGTGAAACGATCGGTTTGCTTCAGCGTGATCCTTATGGAGGTTATTACAGTTGTTTGGGTTGTGAGATTGATGTTGTATTTACCAACTCTTTTGATGACTTCGGAATAGGCGTTCCAACTGCTGGTTCAAGTTCAAGTGGTGGGACAGGAGTTGCTGGTTCAATGGCTCGTTTCTCACTGATCCACAATCACCTGTACGTAGTTGATGAATCTACAATGACAGTTCTGGATCTTATGAACCCACTTGCTCCAGCAGAAGTAACTGAAATTAATCTGGGATGGGGAATTGAAACGATTTTCCCATATGAAGATAAATTATTCATTGGTTCCAATTCAGGAATGTTTATTTATGATAACAGTAATCCTTCCAACCCAACCTATCTGGGAGAATTTGCTCATGCTCGCGCTTGTGACCCTGTGGTAGTTAAGGACAATTACGCATATGTAACTCTGCGTGACGGCACAGCTTGTGAAGGTTTCAATAACCAACTTGATCTGGTTGATATTACAGACCTGATGAATCCGGTATTAGAGAAAACCTATCCAATGGAAAATCCACATGGTTTATCCATTCGGGACAATACACTCTTCATCTGTGAAGGTACTCATGGGTTGAAATCATTCGATATTGAAGATCCACTCAAGATCGACGAGAATCTGCTGGATCACGAAACGGGTCTGTTTGCCTTTGATGCCATTACACTCGCAGTTCCGGGCTATGACAATACGGTTTTGGTGATTGGAGAAGATGGTTTCTACCAGTATAACTTTGATGACCCATCAGATCTGAAGCTTATCAGCTTGATCCCTGTAGTTAAATAATTAGCATTCAACAGGCCAGGTGTCTTTCTTATTTTGAGAAAGGCACCTGATCTTTTATTCTGATTTCAATGAGGCAGTTCCTGACCCTCGTAATGTGTATTTTATTCACACCAATTTGGGCTCAATCCGAATTCAGGTCCCTTGAAGTATCTTTTAACGGAGCTGGTTATTTGGGCAATGTTTGGTCGCTTGGTGATGATAAATATTATGATTTCTCTGATCAAATCTCTGCTGGAGTACGTTTCCGAAAACGTTTTGGTGAAGGATTTGCATTAAGAGCCGGGTTCAGATATGACCAATTTAATAGAACAATGGGGCCAGGCTTCATCTGGGAGGAGACTTTTGTGCGGCATTTCCGAATGAGCTGGGGGGTGGATTATCGGTGGAAAATTAAATTTATTGAACCTTTTGTTTTTACTGATTTTATCATTCAGAAACAGCGACAGGATATTAGCTCGGGTGGTGGCTGCCTTATGTATTACGAAAATTCAGAAGTTTCAAAAACGAAATATGGTATTGCTCCGGGCCTGGGTATTAATATCAGGTTAGGAAAAAGGTTTCATATTGGAATAGAGTCAACATTGGAGTTTTTGACCGGAACCAGTGAAAAAATATACTGGCCTTTTGGGATTGATGAGAACCGGACGGTTGAACACCAATATCTTTCGGATGTTTCCCTGGACCCAATTAGTGGAGTCTATTTGGGGATTAATTTTTAAAACACCAGAATCATGACGGTAAAAAAGATTTTCCTGTTTGGCATATTTATTTTTTCTGCCATTGTGCTGACGGCTCAAGAAAAGCAGTCCGCAAAAGTGGTTTACCTCAAAGATGGTAGTTACATAAGAGGGACGGTCATCCAGAACTGGGATGACGGAAGCTTGCAGTTGCAATTATTTGATGGTAGTGAAATATTCCTGCATAACGACCTGATTAGCCATGTGAAAAAAGAAACCGGGAAGACGAATTTCCTGCAAGCAGGCTTCAACCAGTCTTCCAAAGGTATGTATTATGGGGTGCACATGAATTTTTATGGCGCCAACCGGGCCAAGATGGAATGGAACCCGGTAGCCAGAAGATATGGTGCCGGAGCACAGGTGGTTGCTGGCTATCGTTTTAACCGATTTATCGGATTGGGATTAGGCGTTGGTTTTGACGGGTATGGTGATTATTTTGTGCCCATTTCTTTTGAAGTAAGAGGTTTTGCCCTTAAAAAAAGATTTTCACCAATGTATGCCTGCCAGGTAGGTTACGGCATCCCCGCCGGAGGTGAACCTGATCCAAACGAACAATTTGTAGACATCGAAAGAGAAGGTGGCCTGATGGTTTATCCTTCTTTGGGGATGAGGTTTGAAACCAGGAGAAATGTAGCTTTTGTTGTTGATGTTGGCGTCAAATTGCAAAACCTCACCAAAACCAGGCAATACAACTGGGAATGGTGGGTAGATCCTAATATTTACATTGATGACATCTGGTACAGGAGTTTGGCGTTGAGATTTGGATGGGAATTTTAACTGGAATGCATGAATGCGAAAATGCTTTAATACGAGAATGTTAAAAGTTCAGGAAGTTTTAAGGGGGCGTGGATAAAGGGCAGACGGTCAACGGCAGACGATAGACGGTTTTTAGGGCAGGAAATTTGTTCGAAATTTGAATTTCAATTTGTATTTTAGCAATAAACCTCCTTGAAAATGAAACCTCTTTCAAAACTTACACAGCTTTCAGGAATCCTTTCAGTCTTAATTTTTTGGATCCTTTTTCAACCTTTTTTAGGAGCTCAGGATTGCCACACGAATTATATCTGTGGCACAAGCTTTAATCCGGATTTTGTTGCCCAAAATCAATTAAATTGGATATGTACAAGTATACTGGAAGGAAGCCAGGGATGTACTGAACTGGGAAGCATAAGTGTTTTTTCCAATGAGGGCCTGACGGAAATAAACGTCTGTTACTATATGGAGGATGGTATTTTCCCAACTATCCCTAATATTCGAGGGGATAGTATTCCTGTTATTTTTACTACCACAGGTTTGAATACCCTAATTGTGGGAATAAGTTACTCTTTCGGAATCAATGATTATTACTGTAATTTATGTGATGAAGTTGAAAGGGATACCTTTTATTTTGATGTTTTGCCGAAAGGAGAGTTTATTATTACCCCAAACCCAACACAGAACTTTTGGGAGGTTAGGACCAACACGGAATATAACTTAGGAAACAGAACGCTTTCGGTGTATTCTCTGGCGGGACAATTCATTAAAGAGTATACTTTTTTAGCTGGTGAAGAAGAAATCATCATTGATGCAACACCTTATCTTTCTGGAATTTATTTATTTGTTTTAAAAACAGAGGATGGTATTTTGATACTTACTCAAAAGGCCGTAAAAATCTAGATCGAGATTAAAAATCATCACGATATAAATTCAAGCAATTAATTGAAGGCTCCGGTATTTGCCGGGGCTTTTTTTTATTCAGTGTTAACATAATGGATGCAAAAGCTTTAATATTCCGGTCAATTTTGTATTTTTCAGCTAAATCACCAGGCTATGAAAAAAATAAAATTGCTAATCTTACTATTGTTCCTGGTCCCGCCAGGGTTGTCATCCCAATTTATGGATGATAACCTTGATCAGGATTTTTCAAAACTGATCATTCCGTTTGATTATGAAAACAGTTTTATTGTAGTTAAGGTAGTATTCAATAATTTCCTTCCCTTACATTTTATTTTTGATACAGGAGCCGAACACACGATTCTCACCAAAAGAGAAATTACAGATGCGATGGGCGTTCCCTATCAGCGACAGTTTACGATCCTTGGCGCTGATCTGAAAACCATTTTATTGGCTTACCTCGTTCAGGGAATCCGGCTGGATGTCGGAGACCTTGTCGCGTTGAACCATTCTATCCTTGTTTTGGAGGAAGATTATTTTGATTTTCAAAAATTTGCCGGTATTGAAATTCAGGGAATAATCGGGGCCGATATCACCAGCAGATTTATTGTAGAAATTGACTACCAGCACCAGATTATCACTCTTTTTGACCCATCACATTTCCAAAAGCCAAAGCGGAATTTCACGGAGATTCCTGTGGAAATAGAAAGAAGAAAACCTTATTTGCGTACAGATGCGCTCTTTAGAAAAGGACATTTACAAGAGGATCTTCGATTATTGATCGACACCGGGGCCGGACTTTCATTGTTGATGAATACAGAAACTCAGGACAGTACTGATATGCCCGAAAATTTGATTCGTACAGAGATCGGAACGGGCCTTGGAGGCTACCTTGAAGGGTATTTTGGAAGAATAGATGAGATCACTTTAGGCGATTATAAACTTCAAGGGGTTTTGACCAATTTTCAGGACAGAACTCCCGATATGAATAAAGATTTTGACATCAATCGGGACGGTATAATAGGGAATGAACTATTGAGTAGGTTTAAAGTTACCCTGGATTATGTCCGTGGGAAAATGTATCTGGAGCCCAACAGGAAGTATAACCGTAAATTCCAGTTTGACCGCAGTGGCCTCGTTATGGCTGCCGGGGGAAAGAAAGCTGCCCGAATATTTTACATCACCTATGTTATTCCGGGGAGCCCGGCGGCTGAAGCCGGCATCCAAAAAGGAGATGTGATCAAATCTGTCAATCGTTTTCCTACGGCTATATTTGAATTGTCTGACCTTTACAAGGTGTTTCGAAAGAAAGTAGG
>QQUB01000797.1 GCA_008501835.1 Bacteroidota bacterium | reverse complement strand
AAAACTGATTGATTTAGTTAAGTTTTGTAGAAGGTGACCCTTATAACTCTGATTTTCAAGTGGGCAGGAGGTGTGACAGAACATACTTTTACTTCCATAAATTGGATGAACTGACACAACAGCTCAAAAAAAATAATTTCAAACAAATCAAAGTTTTTAAAGTGGACTATAAAAAAGCGGAAAACGAAATTGAAGTTCACACAATCCTAACTGCAAAGAAAAAAACGACCGCATAATAATGATTAGCATCACTAAAAACCACAAGCAATAAAACTCATGAATGAGATAGAATTTATAATCTATGTGAAGGACCAGGATAAAAGTAAAGAATTCTATCAAGGGCTTTTTAAAATAAAACCACACCTGGATGTTCCCGGCATGACGGAATTCAAACTAGCTGAAAATGTAAAGTTTGGACTAATGCCTGAAAATGGAATAGCAAAAATCATTGCTGACAAATTACCCCACCCAAAAAATGGGCAAGGAATTCCAAGGTGTGAACTTTACCTGAAAGTGAATAATCCACAGAAATATATCATTAGAGGAATTCATTTAGGAGGAAAGGAAATCAGTAAGTTCCAAAAAAGAGATTGGGGGGATGAAGTTGGTTATATATCCGATTTTGACGGAAACGTTATCGCATTTGCGAAATAAATATAGTTTTTAGACAAGTGTAAAAATATTATGATTACAGAAATACCTGAGCCCGCATAGTACCCCCGGGAAGGCTGACAGTCAATTTACAAATTAACAAAACCTATATTATGAACACCATCAAATCGTATGACCTGAATTTGGAGCAAGACCAATTCTTGAATGATTATTCCGCATTTAGAGCGGCTACTTCTCAAAATTTCACTTACAAAGAAAACAACTATCCCTCCGTATACATGGATAGTGACCAATATGCTTATTTAAACATTTCTTCCGGTGATAACCTGCTTACCCTGATTGTAAATCTTGAATTTTATTACGTGTACGGCTTTAAGATCGACGATCAATATTTCGCCTATAAGGGGGAAGCCTTTGATGCTCTGAACCAGGCCGGTTTTACCATTCCAGCAGCCAATAAAATTCCTTACGGCGATGCCTATTATCAAATAGGTACTTATGAACAAATTGATAGCGTTTGCCAGGAATCGGTCAGTTTGCAAGCCCTGCAAAAATCCATTTCCCGGATTGTTGACCTGACCATTGAATGGACCGATAAAAATGAAGATCTGCTACGCGTATTTTGGTGTTTGGTTGAAGGAATCCGATTTAAGGGAATATCGAATATTGTCAATGAACTTATTGCCGGAAAACCATACAATATCACTTTTGCCTATTTCTATTATATGGCCGAACGTTGGGCTGAGTTATCGGTTGGAGCTGCCTATTCAGGCAAAGTGGACAAAAGTATTGCAGTGTATGAATTGCATCGTCTTCAGCCTTATTCGGGATAGAGGATGTTGAATCAGGGCTCCGTCATATGTCGCTTTATGGAACTTATTCGGGCCTTTAGGGTTATGGAATGTTATGGGAATAAACAATCCAGGAGTACCGATCAAAACACTAACTTTCGGATTCATAAGGGTTAAATTTAAAATTCATGTTAGATCAAGTCACCGGTTATTTATCAAATGTACTCATTACAGATGTCTCCCATATCGATTCTGATATTACCTTAAAACTGGGAGAAATTAAGTTATGGGTACATACCTCCTGGCGGTTGGAGAAGGAAGGTAGAATTGTCATTGGTAATGATAACCTCGTCGAACTGCTATATCACGAAGACTATAAATTTGATTATGATGCATCAAAAGTTTTTATAAAAGACTGTCTTAAGGGTGCTACTATCATAGATGTGAAGTACAGTGACTTTAACGAATTGATCTTATTGATTAGCAATGGTTTCACGTTTCGTTCATTTCAAACCAATGGAGACGAGGAAGATGATGCTGATAACTTTCAATTATATTTATCAAAGCAGCGCTTTCTCGTGTATCCTACAAAAGTGGAATTAGAAGATCTTGGACAATTCTATAGAGGTTAAAATACCTTAATTAAAGGGAATTAATAAAATGAAAATAACTGAGATAGTTTCATTAACAGAGAAACCAAACCTTTACGAAAAAGGCACTTCTTTTATGTGGACTGACCCACATATTTCAAAACAATTACTTCAGGTTCATCTAAACCCTGACATTGACCTTGCCAGCCGTAAAAAATCAACGATTGAAAAAACAGCTGAATGGATCTTGGAAACTCAGCAGAACGATGAAAAACTAAGTGTTTTGGATTTGGGTTGCGGACCAGGTCTGTACACGGAATTTTTTGCAAAAAAAGGCCATAAAGTAACAGGAATTGACATTTCGAAAAATTCGATTGACTATGCCTCAAAATCAGCAAAAGACAAGGGGTTGAACATTGACTATCAGCATGCAAGCTATTTAGATGTGGACCTTGGACAAGAAAATTTTGATTTGGTGGTACTCATTTACACCGATTTGGGCGTATTATTTCCAACCGACAGAGAAAAACTTTTAGCCAATATTTTTAAAGCCCTGAAGAAAGGTGGCGTTTTCATTTTTGACGTTTTGAAGGACATTGGATTGAAGGATAAATTATCCCCCAAATCCTGGGAAGCAAGTAAAAGCGGTTTTTGGAAAGAAACTCCCTACCTGGCATTATCGGAATCCTTCTTATACGAAAAGGAAAAAGTGATCCTTTTTCAGCATACCATAATTGAACCGAATGAGGATATTGAAACCTACCGTTTTTGGACTCATTTCTTCTCTCAAAAGGACATCTCTGCAATGTTGAAACAGCAAAATTTCAGCAACATAAAATTCCGGGAAGATATTTTGCCTGAAAGTGGTTTATGGGATGGGAACAATGTAATATTCACAAAATGTGAGAAGTAGAGAAATGAAAAAAAACTACTCCCATATAGATCAATTTCTTGGAATTCTATTTTTCGGATTTGGGGCTTTATTAACTGGAAATAGTTTGTTAAAAGAACCAAGTTCAATTTCAAATTGGGTTGGATTCCTTATATGTTTGGGATTTACGGTTATTTCCATTTTTACCCTTTGGTATCAAAAAAACAACAAACAAATAAAACCAATAACACCAGATGATTTAAAAGTGGAATTCAGCAAACAAGGCATAACTTTTCCTAAAGGGTATTATTTCAAATACAGCAGTATAAAATCAAAAAGTAAAATTTCAAATAGTGTAGTAAAAGAAATTAATCTAAATACTTCACCACTATCATTTGTAATAAATAATAATGAAGTGATTTTTATCCCCCATAAATTCAGAGAAAAATTGGAGAGATTTGGAAACGAAAATAACATTCCAACCTCGGAAAGATTTGATATTTGGTCCGCTATAAACGAACCCTTTTTAGATACCGATTTTAGTGAAACTGAAAAAGAAAACAATATTAAAGCCCTAATCAAAAATGGGTTAAATGAAAATGAAATAAAGGAAATAAGACAAAAAATAAAATTCACTATGATTTCTTCAAATTATGTTGTTTGGGAGTGGATGAATTTGAGTCAATTCGATTATCTAAATTGGACATGGCTGACCAAAAAAAAATATTGGTGGTCAATGGAAATAGCATTAAGAAATTATAAAGAATAATAACCCGTCTGTTAATGGTGATTAGAAAAATAAACCTGCAGGATATTGAAGCCTTAATTGAGATCGGAATACAAACGTTTACCGAGGCTTTTTCTTCCAGTAACAGTGAAGAAAACATGATCAAATATCTGGATAGTAGTTTCTCAACAAAAAAGATAAAAGCAGAACTATTAGATGAAAATGCTGAATTTTACTTTGCAGAACTTGATGGAAAAATAATCGGGTATATAAAAATCAATGTCGGACCATCACAGACTGTACTACAGAACGGGGATACACTTGAAGTTGAGCGAATTTATGTTTTAAAGGAATATTACGGAAAACAAGTAGGCCAAACACTTTTAGAAAAAGCCATTGATCTTGCCAAAGAACGAAATGTAGATTACGTTTGGTTAGCAGTGTGGGAAAAAAATCCGAGGGCTATTCGATTTTATGAGAAAAATAGTTTTGTGGCATACGACAAACATATATTCATGCTTGGAAGTGACGAACAGACTGATATACTGATGAAAATGAAATTGAATAATAATTAGGCCGCTAATAATATTTTTATTAAATCTTAAAATCACCTCTACAGCTATGCGACTCTTCAAAAGAATTGCCCTTGTCCTGTTGACCATTCTAATAATTTATGCAAGCCACGTATTGATTTCAACCGGCTTCTTTAGAAAAATAAAGCCTGAATTTGATGGAAAGATATTAGCAAAAGTCGCTTTAAAAGGAGCTGAAGATATAATGATCAGTCATACCGACAGTTTCGCCCTGATCTCCTCCACCAATAGAATAATTTATCCCCCGGGTGCCGAAGAGGAAGGCGGTCTTTTTCTGATAGATTTAAAAACAAACCGTTTTGAACCCATTCCATTAACTAATGCCTTTAATCAGCCTTTTGCTCCGCACGGGATTTCATTTTTCAAAAAGGATAGCCTTTTTACCGTAATGGCTGTCAACCACACCGGTGAAGGGCATTCTATAGAAGTTTTTGAATTATGGGATAAAGAATTGAAGCACGTAAAAACACTAAAACACCCTTCAATGGTAAGTCCGAATGACTTAGTGATGGTTGATGAAAACCGCTTTTACTTTACTAATGACCACAGGTACACCAAAGGATTGGGGAAAGTAATCGAAGAATACGCCGGATTATCGGTTTCAAATGTGGTATATTTTGATTCCAATGAGTATCGGGAAGTGGCCGATGGGATAGCTTATGCCAATGGCATTAATTATGACCGTAATCTTGACCTGGTTTACGTTGCTTCTCCAAGAAAATTTTTAGTGAAAGTTTTTTCCAAACAAGCAGACGGTTCACTGTCTTTTATTGAAAATATTCCTTGCGGTACAGGAGTCGACAATATTGAACTTGATATGGACGGAAATCTCTGGATTGGCGCTCATCCAAATCTACTGAGGTTTGGCTCCTATGCGAAAGGGAAAAAAGCTACTTCTCCTTCCGAAATCATAAAGATTAATTATCAAAACACCGGAGAATATTCGGTTGAAAAAGTTTATGTGGAAGAAGGCACGGAGATGTCTGCTTCCTCTGTCGCCACCAACTTCGGCAATTTGATTTTTGCCGGCAGCGTCATGGATGATGAGTTTTTAATTTTAGAAAGATCAGATCAGGATACGTCGAAGAAATTCCCATCACAAAAAGGAAAGTAGACCTACGGATTATGTGTTAACCAACAAGCACACCACAACTGAGCATATAAAACCATAGTACCTGCGAGGTGCTACGCCTAATATCCTAACCGTTGGCAACAATAAAAACAAAAAATTATGAAAGTTTCATCAACAATTTTAATCGGATTTATACTTTTCCTTTGTTCGTGTCAGGAAGAAATAAAAAAGGACAACTCTAATGAAAATAGTAATGTTCAGGAGATTAGTTTTTATACTCCTGACAGCATTAAGATTTTCGGAGATTTATATGAACTGGATAAAAAAGAAAATACAATACTACTCTTTCACCAGGGAGGGTCTAATGCCAGAGGAGAATACCGTTCAATTATTCCTAAACTAATTGAAGAGGGATTCAACGTTTTAGCCATTGACCAAAGGGTTGGTGGACAATATTATGGAAATTATAATCGTACACTTGCCAATATTCCCACCAACAGTTATGGTGATGGTTACGGTTATTGTGATGCCTATAATAATCTCGAAAGTGCATTAGACTATATAATTGATTCCGGATTTTCTGGAAATAAAATCATTTGGGGAAGCAGTTATAGCGCTTCTCTCGCTATCCAGCTGGCCAACAATCGGCAAAACGATATTAATGGAGTATTAGCCTTTTCTCCTGCAAGTGGCGGATCAATGAAAAATTGTCTGCCAGATAAATATTTTGAATCATTAAAATTACCATTGATAATATTAAGACCACCTAATGAAATGGAGAGTGAACATTCGAAGTTGCAATTCGAATTAGCCAATAAGTACAATCATGAAACTTATGTGCCAAAAAATGGTGTTCATGGTTCCTCAATGCTAGTGGAGGAAAGAGTCGGAAATAATGTCGAAGAAACATGGAAGGTTGTTATTTCATTTCTGAAGGAGATAGGTGGAAATTAACTAAGCAGTAGGATAAAATTTGATTAAATAACATGGATAAAATATTACTCCCATCCAAATCCATGATTAGAGTCAAATTTGTAGTGTTTTTTAGAAATCCCAGTCTCAGAGAGACGATATCTCATAGCAGGGTACGCTAGTGCCTTGCTATGAATTGAAAACACCACAGTTCCATAGGAACGGCATATTTCATTGATTATGAATCCATATATGCCGTTCCTACAGAACTAGCATTTTTTGTCTTATTCCACGGCACTGACGTACCGTGCAATAATTTGCCATACCTCTGGCATTGGTTTTCCTTAATTTGAGGGCAATATCTTCATCAGGGCAAAAAATTGCCCAAAAACCAATTCCTGAGCAAAAAAGATTCACGTCGATTTTAAATGTCTGTCCGTCAATTAAAAAAGGAAAATACTCAAAGAAATTTTACATTCTGGGTTGCTAAAAAAAATACCATTATGTACAAAAGAAAACTGACCACCGTAGAGCATCTCTTTGCTTATTCTCCCTATTCATTGGTTGCTGTTGTCGCCAGAATTAAAGGAACAATAACCCTGGAACACCTAAAAAGAGCGGTTCCTAAAATAAGCCAAAAGCACATCCTGCTTCAATGTAAAATAATCAATGACAACTCCGGAAGCCTTTGGTTCACCTCAGATACAACAGGAGCTATTCCTGTCAAATCCATAAAAAGAACATCAGACAGTCAATGGATGAATGTCGTGGAAACAGAGAGTAAAATTCCATTCGATTTTGACAAACACCCTCCCATCCGCTTTATTTTGGTGCAATCATCAGAGGAATCCGAATTGATCATTTTATGTCATCATATCATCTGCGATGGCATGTCTTTGGCTTTCCTGGCAAATGACTTAATGACTTCCCTGGGTAATCCTGAAGAAAAATTTGAGCCACTGCCCCACCCCATCCCGATTAGTTTTGAGAATTTTCCTCCCGAGATTTCAATGAGTGGTATTGTCAAGTTCTTCATCAAAAGAATGAACAAAAAATGGGCGTCCAAAAAGGTTGTTTTCAACCAGGAAGATTATGCTGCCATCAGCAAAGCTTACTGGGGGAACTTCCAACACAAGATTATGTCCATTGAGATGACCGAACAACAAACCAGCGCATTGGTCAAAAAATGCAAAGCAGAAAATGTTTCCGTAAATTCTGCTCTCACAGCAGCTTTTGTCGGAGCCCAAGTTGCCGTTCAGGGCAACCTGCCAGCTCATGCTTCCATTGCCGTTGCCGGTGATTTGAGAAATCGGCTGCCCCACCCTCCCGGTGAAAGTATGGGCTTTTACGCCAGCGCAATTAATCTGAAGATCAAATACAATCTTCAAAAAGGATTTTGGGACAATGCCCGATTATTCCACCAAAAGATCAAACCCAAAGTCACTAATAAAAACCTTTTCAGTGAACCTTTGACCTGGCTCCATCTGGACCCTTCGATCATGACCGCGATCAATTTCAAAAAATTAGGCGCAATGACTGATAGAGAAGCCCCTTCCGGGGAAAAACTACATACCTTCAGCAAGAGCAAAGATGTCGTAACGTCCATTATCAAAAGAGATAAAATGGATTCCTTTGACCATAAAGTTATGGGTACCGCCATGACCAACCTCACCAAAATGAACTTCCCTAAAACCTACGGAGACCTCGAATTAGACCGGTTAATATTACACCCGGGCGGAGCATTTCCGTTGAGGAACGTTAACATGGTAGTCGGTGCCGTTACCTGCTCAGATAAATTATCGCTGATAGCGGAATATGAGGCAGAAAGTTTTGATGATACTTTGATGAAAAAGATCAGGGAAGAAGTGATGACTTTTTTAGCTGTCAGTGAAAAATAGAATATTTCATTTACAAAATTCTCAAGTCTCAGAAAGACGGCATCTCATAGCAGGGTACGCCAGTGCCATGCAATAATAGGCCATGCCCATGGCATTGATTAATATTAATTTTAAACCAATGCCCCTCTAACTGGCAAAGTCAACCGTTAAAATTTCCTTTATTCACTATCATGAATTAATTTTAGGGGGTTGGATTCAAAAGATTTTTGGCGTTGATGCCTATGGAATAAAAGTTTCCAATAAAATCCATGTTACAAACCAAAATATACCGTCCCAAAACAAGAAATGACCTTGTTTATCGCCGTGAACTGGCTGAACAGCTGGACCAGGCTAAAAACAAAAAACTTGTTTTAGTCTCAGCACCGGCGGGATATGGAAAAACCACCCTGGTTAGCCAATGGATCGAAAAAAACAATTGCAAGACCGCCTGGTATTCACTCGATAATTCCGACAACGACCCTTCCACATTTTTAAAATACATCATAGCCGGAGTTCAGACCATAAAAAAAGACTTTGGCGAGAGCGCACTCAAACTACTTAACTCTCCTAACAAGACCGGAACAGAATCCATAACTTCTTTAATAATCAATGACCTGCTTTCATTCAAACAGGAGCTATATTTAGTGTTGGATGACTTCCATTTGATCACTCATAGAGAAGTTTTCGAAACTGTCAAATACCTTTTGAATCATATCCCTGATCATGTACATCTGATCATTTTGACCAGGTCCGATCCTCCCCTTTTTACCGCTCGCCTTAGAAGTCAGGGACAAATCCTGGAAATAAGAATGTCGGATCTCAGTTTTACCGCAAATGAGATCACAACCTTCTTTAACAAAAAACTAAAACTCGGGCTTCAAAAATCAGACATTTACACCCTTGAATCCAAAACGGAAGGTTGGATAGCAGGGCTTCAGCTGACAGCGCTCTCCATGCAGGGAACAACTGACAAACACGCCTTTATCGAAGCCCTGGCCGGTAGTAATCGTTATATCATGGACTACCTGATAGAAGAAGTGCTCAGGAACCAATCCGAAGAAATACAAGATTTTTTATTGAAAACCTCGGTGCTTAAACAAATATCTGCCCCGTTATGCGATTTCATCCTCGACAGCAATAACAGCCAGCTGATATTGGAACAACTGGAAAGAGATAACATTTTTTTATTACCCCTGGATACGGAACGTAAATGGTATAGATATCATCACCTCTTTGCCGATTTATTGAAACAAAAACTCCTTCTCAAAGACAAAGCCAACCTCGAGGAACTGAATAATAAGGCTGGAAAATGGTTTGAAAAAAATGAGATTTATGACCTGGCCATTGAACATACCCTTGCAAATAAAGACTACCAACACAGTCTTGAAACCATTAGTAAAGTTGTTGAGGAATTGTGGTACCAGGGAAAACATACTTCCATCCTTAATTACGGAGATGCCTTGCCGGATGATATCATTAAAATGAATCCCGAATTCTGTTTGTACTATTCATGGATTCTCATTGCTAATGGAAAAACGGAAAAGGCCTACCCGTTTTTGAAAAGTGCCGGGAACATTGCAAAAAAATCTGTTGCCAAAGAAACAGCCACTAACTCCCAACCAAAAAACACTGCTAAAGGGAACTCGTACTCCCAAAAACTATATGGCAAAATTGCCGTTGCCTTTGCCTACCTGTATTCCCACGACGAGCATTCAGAGCGAATGCTTCATTACTGCAAAATAGGCCTGGATAACCTTCCTGAGGACGACCCCTTATGGTACAGTTGGGTATGGTTTACCTATGGACTTGCCTATTTTTCAGAAGGGAATCTACCGGAAAGCCAAAAGTCCTTTAATACAGCTTTCAATTATGCCCAAAGAACGGGTAATGACTATTTGATGTCCACAATTTTGTCCCGCCTCGCCGAAACGGAACAGCAACTTGGCTT
>QQUB01000362.1 GCA_008501835.1 Bacteroidota bacterium | reverse complement strand
AGGCTTATATCAGGCCGTCTGCAGCGTGGGATTCGCTTCGCGGAGTGGCCCACAAGACCCGCGAGACCATTTTGCTTTGCGAAGCTGCCGGTTATGATATGATCATTGTGGAAACTGTTGGCGTCGGACAATCAGAAACTGCCGTACATTCCATGGTGGACTTCTTTTTATTATTATTACTGCCGGGTGCCGGTGATGAATTGCAAGGGATTAAGCGGGGGGTAATGGAAATGGCGGACTTAATTGCCGTTAACAAGGCTGATGGAGACAGGTTGCTGGCAGCAAAAAAAGCAAAGCAGTCCTACCAGAATGCAGTACATCTTTTCCCCGCCAAGGACAACAACTGGCTTGTGAAGGTAATGTTGTGTTCTGCACTGGAAAATTCCGGTATTGAAGGAATCTCTGAATTGCTGGATCAATATACAGCAGATATGAAAGCCAGTGGATTTTTTGAAACTCATCGCAGCACACAGTCCAGATACTGGATGTTTGAGTATGTAAATGCCAGACTAAAGCATCAGTTCTTCAATCATCCGGAAATATTGAAAAACCTGGAAGATATTGAGCAACAGGTATTGTCAGGAGCAATGTCTTCATTCAAAGCGGGGGATCAATTACTGGATTTGTTTAACGCAAAAAACGACACCTGATTTGGATATGAATATTCACGAAGCTGGCCCGGAGCATCTGGATGAGATCCTTGAACTTTTCAGGGAAACCATCCTTCATGTCAATAAAGGAGACTATGATGCTAACAAGCTTAAGGCCTGGGCAGCAGGGGCAGAAGATAAAGAACGTTGGGCAGGAAAAATCGACAGTCAGTATTTCGTATTCGCAAAACTGAATGGAAAAATGGCTGGATTCAGTTCTATTGATTCAAATGGGTACCTGGATACGATGTTCGTCGATAAAAATTGCCAAAAAATGGGCGTTGCCTCATTTTTGTACGCGGAAATGGAGCGAAAGGCTCTCGAGCAAAGTAATGATAAAATTACTTCAGACATAAGTATTACCGCAAGACCTTTCTTTGAACGTAAGGGATTTACTGTGCTTAAAGAGCAACGTGTTCCTTGACGGGGGAGGTGCTTACGAATTATAAAATGCAGAAAATTCTTAATCAAAACATTATTAAATGAGATCACTAACCGTAATTATAGTCCTTGTAGTTTTAGGACTTGTTTTACTCATGAGCGGTTGTAACAATTACAACAACTTTGTCGACATGGAAGAAAATGTCGAAAATGCCTGGGGTAAGGTGCAAAGTGCCTACCAGCGCCGTGCTGATTTGATCCCTAACCTGGTGAATACCGTAAAAGGTGCAGCGGCACATGAAAAGGAAACCCTTGAAGCTGTTGTAAATGCCCGTGCAAAAGCCACAAGCATTAATATTGATCCTGCCAATGCTACCCCTGAGCAATTGCAAGCGTTCCAGGAAGCCCAATCAGGATTGAGCCAGTCGCTTGGGAAATTGTTACTT
Source organism: Bacteroidota bacterium (assembly GCA_008501835.1). Classification (GTDB taxonomy): domain Bacteria; phylum Bacteroidota; class Bacteroidia; order Chitinophagales; family Saprospiraceae; genus BCD1. Next base: position 8,579 of record QQUB01000362.1, on the reverse strand, counting down.
ATTACTGAAAACTATCCTGATTTGAAGGCGAACTCCAACTTTCAGGAGTTACAGGTTCAACTGGAAGGCACGGAAAACAGGATTAAAGTGGAACGTGACCGGTATAATGACGTGGTAACGGCCTATAATAAAAAGGTTCGAAGATTCCCGGCAAGTTTCTTTGCTTCGATTTTTGGATTTAATGAAAAATCACAATTCCAGGCTCAACAGGGAGCTGAAGATGCGCCACAAGTTGAATTTTAAAGATGATCAATTTTTTCAGCAAGCTGGAGGAGCAGGCCATCATTAATGCTATCAGGGCTGCGGAATTAAATACTTCCGGAGAGATCCGAGTTCATTTGGAAGACAAACTGAGTGGCAGCGTACTGGACGTAGCTGTTGAGGTTTTCAAAGAACTTAAAATGGATGAAACCCAGGCAAGAAATGGTGTCCTGATCCTTTTGGCTCCAATAGAAAAACAATTCGCCATCATTGGTGACGAAGGTATCGATGCGGTTGTCCCGGCTAATTTCTGGGATGAAGAGAAGAACCTCATGCAAGGGTTCTTTAAAGAAGGTGCTTTTTGTAAAGGTATCTGTGCTGCCATCGAACAAATAGGGGAGAAGCTGAAAGCTCATTTCCCATACCAGGATGACGATGTGAACGAACTGCCGGATGAAATTTCTTACGGCAGGTAGAATTTTAAGAGCATAAGGACTTAAGGACAAAAGGGCATAGATTTCATTATGTCCCTTTGCCCTTTTTTCCTTAAGTCTTCTTTATAATAAATTATGAAACTAAAACTTAAGATATTACCCTTTCTGCTGCTGTTGACCATTGGGTTGTTTGCTCAAAAACAAATTCCCAATCGTACTTCTAATGCAGTAAATGATTTTGCCGGGTTACTTTCTGTCAATGAGCAAAGGAACCTGGAACAAAAACTTCGCCAATATCAGCGCGAGACTTCTACGGCTATTGTAATCGTTTCTGAAAACTCTTTGCAGGGAGAAGATGAATTTGATTATTCCAACCGACTGGCCCAGGCCTGGGGGATCGGAACCGGCGAAAATGATAATGGTATTCTTATTTACATTGCTCAACAGGAACGCAGGATCAGAATTCAGACCGGTTATGGTGCAGAAGGTTTTCTGCCTGATGCGATGGCCAAACGGATTATAGACAACATAATTACCCCGTATTTCCGGCAAGGAAATTATTATGGAGGGCTTGACCGTGCGACCAGCGCCATTATGGACCTTGGGCGAGGTGAATACGATAACGACGAATACAACGAAAAACGGAAGGCTCAGGGTGGCTCTTCGGCCATGTATATTTTTATTTTCCTGATCGTTATGATTATTCTTTTCTCTATGATTGGGGGCGGTGATGACGATGACGATGATGACGGAGGTTATTATCGCGGTGGTCGCTATGATGATCACCACAGAAGGAGAAGGCGCCGTGGTGGCGGTTTCATCATCTTCCCTGGCGGCGGCTTTGGCGGCGGCGGAGGAGGCGGTGGCGGCTTCGGCGGCGGTGGTTTCGGCGGCTTTGGCGGCGGTGGTTTTGGTGGTGGAGGAGCCGGCGGTGGATGGTAGGTCTTTTGAAGGTGAATATATCCATTTTAATGTGACTTTACCCTCCGCTTTTGGTCTTAATATCAGGTGTGCAACATAAAAGGCGATAACGTTTATGTTGCAGAATATTAATTAACTATTAAAATATTTAAAATGGGTCTATTTTCATTTATCAAAGGAGCGGGAACCAAGCTTTTCAAAAAAAAGAACAGAACTCCAGAGGTAGAAGAGGTTGTAAAAACGGAAGAAGAACAAAAAATTGAGGCTCTTATGGCCGAGGTTAACCGCCTGAATATTCCTGTTTCAGGATTAGGAGTTGAACTGGGAACTTGTGTCATTGTAAATGGCTCCACAGATACCAATGCAGACAGAGAAAAAGTCATCCTTGCTTTAGGAAATGTTGAAGGCATTAATGCTGTTCAGGATAATATTCTGGTTACCAATCCGGAACCTGAGTCCGTATTTCATGAGGTTAAGAAAGGAGATACTTTGTCCAAAATTGCCAAAGATGTATATGGAGACCCCATGAAATATCCCGCAATTTTTGAAGCTAATCGTCCAATGCTCAGCGATCCGGATAAGATTTATCCAGGTCAGATCTTGAGAATTCCTATGGAAGGATAATATTGGATTAGGGAAAAAGGAGAATATCTTTTTTCAGAATTGATAAAACCTTTGCCTTTTGGAGTTGATTTCTCCAGGCAAAGGTTTTGTATATTTAGCAATATTATTTTTTTAAAATGATATTTCTAAGAAAATGATTATCATGGATAAATTAAACTTGAATAGTATTGCTTTGAAGGAAATAGTTCCGGGTTTTCATGCCAGGATGGTGCATACGGATAATATGACCATTTCTTTTGTGGAAGTGGAAAAAGGAGCTGTTTTGCCGGAGCATCATCACATGCATGAACAGGTGACCCGAATGGTTGAAGGTAGCTTTGAATTAACACTGGACGGAAAAACTATACTCCTGGAACCTGGAGACATTGTAGTTATTCCTTCCAATGTCAAACATTCCGGCAGGGCCATTGAAGCCAGTACGCTTGTGGATGTTTTTAATCCAGTGCGGGAAGATTACCGGTCGATTTAATTCCTCCCGGTTGAACCACAAATGAAAGGGTGGATGATAAATACTATTTTTTGAGAAAAATGGTATTTATGAAATTTGTGGTAAACAAATTCAAATTAAAAAGCCACACTCCTTCTAAAAGGAATGCGGCTTTTATTTTTTGATATTGGAAACTAATTATCCCAACAGTTCTTTACTTTTAGCCAGAGCTTCATCCAGTCCTTCTGCATTACGCCCTCCGGCTGTAGCAAAGTGAGGTTGTCCACCTCCGCCACCCTGGATGGATTTGGCCATCTCGCGGATCATCTGACCTGCATTCAGTCCATGGCTGTCAATCACTTCCTGGCTGATCTTCACGGTGAGTTGAGGGTTATCTTTGATAATGGCGCCCAAAACAATTACTGCGTTGCCCAATTCTTTTTCTAACTGGAAGGCCAGCGTTTTAACAGCATTGGCGTCGGTAATTGGAAGTTTGGCGGCGATGTAATTGATGCCGTTAACTTCTTCAATGATGCTCTTCAGTTTATCTTTAAGCCCGCTTGCCTGAGCAGCGACCATCTTTTCAAGTTCCTTTTTCAATCGCTTGTTCTCTTCCTGAAGTGCTTCTACTTGTTTGGCAGCCTCATTGGAGGTTTTCAGCAGGGTACGGATAGAATTGAGTTCTTCCAGTTCCTTATTGATAAAAGCTTCTGCTTTATCTGCAGTGATAGCCTCAATCCTTCTGATTCCTGCAGCTACGGCGCTTTCGGAAATTATTTTGAATTGTCCGATCTTTCCGGTAGAGGTAACATGGGTTCCTCCACACAATTCCCGTGAGAAATTTTCATCAAAGGTGATCACACGAACACTCTCTCCGTATTTCTCACCAAACAACATCATAGCTCCTGAAGCTTTTGCTTCTTCGATGGGCACCTCTCTTTCTTCTTCCAGAGGAATATCTTCACGGATCTTTTCATTGACCATTTGTTCGATGGAAGCTATTTCCTCTTCCGTCACTTTCTGGAAGTGAGAAAAGTCAAAACGCAAGCGTTTGGAGTCAACACTTTGTCCTTTTTGCAACGCATTTTCACCCAGAATTTTGTGTAATGCAGCATGCATCAGGTGTGTAGCAGTATGGTTGTTCTCTGTGGAATTACGAGTAGCCGGGTCAACCTGTGCAACAACCTCTGAACCTAATTCAGCAGGTAATTTATCTACGATGTGGATGCTGAGGTCATTTTCTTTTTGCGTATCCAGTACTTTGACCTTTTCATCACCAAAAGTCAACCAGCCGGTATCACCCGCTTGTCCACCGCTCTCGGCATAAAAAGGAGTAGTATTCAGTACAACCTGGTACTGTTCTCCTTTTTTCAATTTAACAGTTCTGTATTTTAATACACTGGCATTATGTACTTGAAGTTGGTCATACCCAACAAATGTTGAAGCCTCTCCATCATTGAGCACATACCAGTCACCTACTTGCTTTTCAGCAGCACTTCTTGCTCGTTGTTTCTGAGCAGCAAGCGCTTTTTCAAATCCTTCCTCATCAATGGTCAACCCTTTTTCTTCGGCGATCAATCGAGTCAAGTCGATAGGAAATCCAAATGTGTCATACAACTCAAAAGCTTTGTCTCCACTGATTTGTCCACCTGTGGTATCAATGCTGTCCAGACGCTTCAATCCTTTGGCCAGTGTATTCAGGAATGCTTTTTCTTCTCCTTCAATGATTTTGGCAATCTGGTCCTTTTGAGCTTTCAGTTCAGGGAAAATATCACTGAAATGATCAGCCAGCATTGGGATCAGGGTATGCAAAAATGGCTCGGTTATATCGAGGAAGGAGAAATAATAGCGAACAGCTCTTCTCAAAATTCTTCTGATCACATAACCTGCACCTGTGTTGGAAGGTAACTGCCCGTCAGCAATGGTGAATGCTACTGCGCGAATGTGGTCAGCCACAACCCGCATAGCAATATCAATTGACGAGGAATCATCGTACTTATTGGTGTACTTTTTACCTGAAACTTTCTCGATGTATTCTATAAACGGAGAGAAAACATCCGTTTCGTAATTGGAATATTTTCCCTGCACAGCCATACACAAACGCTCAAATCCCATACCGGTATCCACGTGTTTGGCAGGCAATTCTTCCAGACTGCTGTCCGCTTTTCTGTTAAACTGGATAAATACGAGGTTCCAGATCTCCACAACCAATGGGTCGTCGGCATTCACGAGGGTTTTTCCATCCACTCTGGCTCTTTCCTCATCACTTCTCAGGTCGATGTGAATTTCAGAACACGGTCCACATGGACCTGTATCTCCCATTTCCCAGAAGTTGTCCTTTTTGTCATAATAGAGAATTCGGTCCCTGGAAACATATTCGGACCAGAGATCAGCTGCTTCTTCATCAGGTTGCAGACCTTCACTCTCTTCTCCGGCAAAAACGGAAACGTATAGACGATCTTTATCCAATTTGTAAACTTCTGTCAATAACTCCCAGGCCCATGCGATGGCTTCTTTTTTGAAGTATTCTCCAAATGACCAGTTACCGAGCATTTCAAACATCGTATGATGGTAGCTGTCGCGACCTACTTCTTCCAGGTCGTTGTGCTTGCCTGAAACACGAAGACACTTCTGAGTATCGGCTATTCTAGGCACTTCAGGTTCGGCATTGCCAAGGAAATAATCCTTGAACTGATTCATCCCGGCATTGATAAACATCAATGTAGGGTCATCCTTATTGACAATAGGGGAGGAGGGCACGATTTTGTGCTCCTTGCTCTTAAAAAAGTCTAAAAACGTTTTACGTATCTCCTGTGAAGTCATCGCTGTATTATTTTGAAGGCGCGAAGATACGGATTTTTGAAATTGTGTTCCAGCTTTTTTTAAAGGAGGATGTAGAAATTTAAAAGAAAACCCTGTTGGTACGAGAAATATTTATTCTGAAATAAGGGTATTTCACAAATCAGGTGTATTGGTGATAACTGTTAAGCTGGAGGAGAATAGAGTTGTAGTGGGCAGTTAAGTAAGATTATAGACAAGTTATATTCCCTATTGTTCACCAAATAACTGACTTATGAAATGGACAAAAATTATTCTTGTCGTGGTGTTTTTCAATGCCGGCTTTTCCCAAATGTTTGCTCAGGCTTTTGTTGAGGGTAATGATGTTTATTACCCATTTTCCCATCCTATTGATTACGATCAAAAGATTTACAAAACAGCTGTTCAAATTGATGAATTAGGCCTGGTCGTCACTGAAAATCTTGCCTTGAGGGTTTATTTCCCTACGGATATTGAGCCAGAGGATAAACGACCATTGGTTGTATTGGTTCATGGGGGCGGATTTATTGGCGGGACTTACGGAAGTTTTTTTGATGAAGCCGAGGCACTGGCTCAACTAGGTTATGTGGCGGTTTCCGTTCAGTACAGGTTGTGTAAACGGGGTGATTGTGTAGTCGCAGCTGCCCTTTCGTATCCCTGTAATGTTTCCTGGACAAACTCTCTGGTTCCTTCATCTTACGTTGCAGCAGTTGATGTTCAGGATGCCATTGAATGGCTTGTTTTGCATGCAGGCGATTATAATATTGATGAGGACCGGATTGCCGTCGGAGGTCATAGTGCCGGAGGGATTACGTCACTGAACGTAGCCTACATGGACCAGGAGGAAGTCAATGAAATTTGTCCGGGTTGTGGTACCTGGCCGGATTATCTGGGCGAAAGTCTGGAGGAAAATGCGGGGATCAAAGCTGTTTTCACAATGTCCGGAGCTATTTATGATACCCTTTGGATTGATTCAACTGAGAATGATATTAATCTTATGGCCATTCATGGAACGGATGATGGAGTAGTCGATTACGGTTCTGAACCAGTTTATCCCTGTTGTAATACCTATAGTGTTCCTATTCATGGTGCCTGCCCCATGATTCAGCGGCATTTGGGAATTGGCGGCAATAGTTACCTGTTAAGTGGTAATGACTTCGGGCACAACGTTTTTGATGCAGAATGGTGGCCAACAGTCCAGGATCAGATCCTTTGGTTTCTGGGGAAAAGCTTTTTTGCAGAAGACGATGATGCTGAGTTCCAAAAACATGCTGAGTGGATTCGGTCCACTCCTGTGGTAGATTGTCCGGCACCGCTTCAGCCAGTTATTCCTTCTCAACTTTGCGGGATCCAGTTATCGTCTCCCAATAATGTTATTTTTGGATTTCCAGATAATACTGAGGAGTTTGATCTGATGAATGGTATCCGATTATATCCTAACCCGGTTAGTAAGCATTTGAACGTAGAAATAGATTTGGCTAAAAATATTTTAAGTTGTGGGCTGGATATAGAGGTGTGGGATGTATGGGGCCGAAAGGTGATTAATATTCGTCAGGCATTAATTGGAAATAATGCCGTAGATGTTTCTATGTTGGCAAAAGGGGTATATGTTTTGCAGTTGGTACAATGTGATCAGGTCTTGGGAGGGAAAAGGTTTGTGGTCAGCAGATAGAAACAGTTTATTTCAAAAGAGAACGGTCAGACATGGTAAATCATGTCCGACCGTTTTTATTTTAAGGGTTAGGATTAAAAAGGTATTTATCCTACCACAGCGTTATCCTTAGCCATGCCGGCATACATCCAGGCAGCTCCGGCCAATGCCAGATCCTTAAGCAGGCTTGGCATCGAAGACATCATTTTTGCTTCATCACCGCTGGTAACTCCAGGCAGGTGAATGCTAAGGGCAAAAATCAACAGCATTAAACCCAATAAAAGAGCGGCAAGTTTATCCAATTTACCAATAACAATACTTACAGCTGCGGCTAAAAGGGCTACACCCGTAATGTAAACCATTATCGCTCCGCCAAATGGAGCCATGCCGGCCATAGCATCTGCATTCATCAAATGCATGATACCAAAAATGGCAAATGGAATTGCATAAATGTACTTACCTAGGTTAGTAATGGCGTTCATAATAACTGATTTTGGTTATAAAAAAAGTTTCGGTTGCAAATTTTGTCGCCTTATTTAGAGTGGGATTACTAGTAAATGGGACATTGTCTGTTTTGCAGAGGAGCGAATCTTTTGAGGTGCAGAGAATTGATTTAAGGGTAATATACCGCTAATTGTTGATTTAGCAAAAGAATTATTTGTATTTGAATATTCTGGAAACACTTCAATTATGATATGGTTGAGTTGGTGGAATAAAAAAAGCCCGGACGCATGCGCCCGGGCTTTTAAGTTTTCTCATGGCAGGAAAGTAACTTTCCTTTAAATTAGCCACATTTTGAATAACCACAATTGTGGCAGATCAGGCAACCTTCGCGATATACTAAACCACCTTCTTCCCCACATTCCGTACATTGCTCTTTTGTAGCCTTGGTTCCGTCTGGAATGAACTGTTTCAGAGCTCTTACCACACCATTTTTCCAGGTATTGATATAATCCTGTTCGGCATTCAGGCCATCTACCAAATCAACTACATATTGGATAGGCATACCGTGTCGGAGCACTCCTGAAATCAGTTTGGCGTAATTCCAGTATTCTTCATCAAAGGAGCGGGAAAGCCCTTCTATGGTAACCTTATATCCAGCCTTATCCAGGAACTGGAAATCATAACGGTTTCTATTGTCTTCTTCTTTGGCTTTAATGATCCAACCGGAATTCACATAAGAAGGCAACCCGAAAGTATCTTCCGCTTTACCGGTGAAGATTTCGTAAGGTTTGTTCTCAAATAACCCTACAACCCCTATCCAGTTCTCGTCGCTGTTTTTGAATCGAACAACCTTGGCTTCCAGTCGCTGTGGACGTTTTGGGGCAGAACTTTCCATAAAGCCCTGGTTTTCTTCCTGTTTGGAGTCAGTAGAAACCAGTACCCCTGACCTGGAGCCGTCACGGTAAATGGTACATCCCTTACATCCGCTTTCCCAGGCAGTTTTATAGATCTCCCGGACTTTATTGACAGGGGTTTCATTCGGAATGTTAACCGTTACACT
>QQUB01000962.1 GCA_008501835.1 Bacteroidota bacterium | reverse complement strand
GTTTAGACAATTCATCGATACAGGCCACAATATGGAGATGTCACAGCCTCTTGAATATCCTAACTCATTGTAAGGAAGAATGGAAAATTTGATGATTATAAAGAGGTTCTCTTTTTTTCAGAATCAGCAGTAGAACCATAGGTTTTTTCTAAAAGGGGGTAAAATACTTTGCGTCCCTTGCGCTTCCCAGCGAACCTCGCGGTTAAACAATCCAATAATAAAGAACTAAACAAACCTCACTCCACGTATCATGAAAATATTCTTAAATAACAACAATCCAATATCCTGGGAACTCCAAAAAATTGCCGTAATCGGACCAGGCATTGTAGGGATGCCCATGGCTGCCCTTTTAGCCAATGCTGAGATAAACCTCGACGGAAACGGACCTGCCAAAGTGATGGTAGTTCAACGGAATTCAAAAAACTCCGGCTGGAAGGTAGAGGCAATTAACCAGGGTAAATCCGTCATTGGCGGAATAGAACCTGAATTAAATGCTATTGTTGCCAATGCAGTATCTAAAGGCCTTCTTTCTGCAACTCATAATTATGCAGACCTTGCAGATGCAGATATGATCCTCATCTGTGTTCAAACGGACAAAAAAGGCTTCCAACCGGATTACGGTCCGTTGTTTGAAGCCCTTACATGCATGGCTAAAGCTTTGCAAAAAAAACCAAAGAACAAGGTTCCTGTTATCGTATTTGAATCAACCCTTGCTCCTTCTACCATGGATTCGGTCATCAGGGTTTACCTGCAGAAATTCGGATTGATCGAAGGCAAAAATATCCTTCTGGGAAATAGTCCCAACAGAGTCATGCCGGGAAGGCTGGTTGAACGCATAAGAAGCAGTGATAAAATCGTTGCCGGACTTCACCCGGAAACGGCCCGAATTATTCAAAAGGTTTACAAACATATTGTCACCGAAGGCCAACTATTTCTCACCAACAGCCTTACCGCGGAAATCGTCAAAACGCTTGAAAATGCCTACAGAGATGTTCGTATTGCTTTTTCAACAGAAATTGTCAGGTATTGCGATAATCAGAACCTGGATTTTTACTACACCCGTGATAAAGTAAACGAAATGTTGTCAAGCGAAGATAACGCCTCAAAAGATCCCACATCCGTCCCAAAAGGCGGAATGCTAATCCCAACATTAGGGGTTGGCGGACATTGTTTACCTAAAGATGGAATCCTGCTTTGGTGGAGAAAAATTGAATCAGGTATAGACCTTTCCAATAGTCTGATCCTCAAAGCCAGGAAAATCAACAATGGTTCCCCCGACGAGACCATCCGGCTGTCGGAAAGAAAGTTCGGCCCCTTTAAAAACAAAAAAGTGGCAATCCTCGGAACGGCCTATCGATTCAATTCTGAAGATACCAGGAATTCTCCATCGCTGGTCCTTGCCAAAAAGCTCCTGAAAAAAGGAGTACAAGTAATACTTCATGATCCTTATGTAAAAAAAGATGATCAGAATCTTGAAAAAGGTAATCTCCATGGACTCTTCACCAATGATTTGGTAATTGCTGTTAAAGAATCAGAATATCTGTTCTTCGCAACCGCCCATCAGGAGTATTTGGATAAAATTGAAAGGATCCTGCATAAGAGCAAAAACCTCAAAGGCATAGTCGATGCCTCTAATTTATTGGATCGGGCCACTATGGAATCAACAGGGATCAGTTATACGGGGATCGGCCGGGGAGTAAAAAAGCCTGATAAGGAATTTATCAAATTCGTTTTTGACAGCTTCAGAGTAATGGAGAGAGGGCTTTCCAATGAAGTTGTTGAGATCATTCAGTTCTTAAACGAACATTACAGTTCCAGCCCTGTAAACCAGGCTATTTTCAGGGAAGTACAGACCCTGGCAAGTACCTGTTCAACCGGTTGTGATCTCGCAGATCCAGGTGCCGTGATCTTTGTTCCCAAATATCATGGGTTTATTCCTTCTATGGCTTTTGATGCAGTGAAACATTATTGCTTCGCATAATATGCACAACACCTACAGGAATAGTACCATCAAAAATCACCTTTCAATGCTCAAGTTATGAATCAACAAATGAAACATTGGGGCATAGTCGGCGGAGGCATGTTAGGTTTATACCTGGCCATGAGTCTTGCCGAAAAAGGCCAACGAGTTACCGTTTTGGAATCCAAAGAGGCCTTAGGTGGTCTTGCTGGCAACTGGGAAATAGGAAATACCACCTGGGATAAATTTTATCATGTCATTTTACTATCAGATGTTAGATTGAGGAAACTTCTGAAGACGCTCAATCTTGATGATCAACTCAATTGGGTGGAAACCAAAACCGGGTTTTACACTGAGGGGCAATTGTATTCGATGTCAGACACATTGGAGTTTCTGCAATTCCCTCCCCTTTCCTACATCGATAAACTCAGGCTTGGATTTACCATTTTTTATGCTTCCAGGATCACCAATTGGAAGGCTTTAGAGAATATTCCGTTAACTGAATGGTTGATGAAGCTGTCTGGTAAAAATACATTTGAAAAGATCTGGCTTCCATTATTAAGGGCCAAATTGGGCGATCATTATAAACATACTTCCGCAACCTTTATCTGGACAACCATTCAACGTATGTACAAGGCCAGAAGGACAGGACTTAAAAAAGAGATGTTCGGCTACGTAAATGGTGGATATTCCAGAATAATCAGTGCCCTAAAAGAAAACCTTGTTAACAAAGGTGTTGAGATTAAAACAGGTCATCCGGTTAAGCACATAAATCCCAACGGAGAAGGAATGGTCAAAGTAACCGATGATCAAAACCAAACCCGTTTTTTTGATGAGGTAATTGTCACAGTGCCTTCTTCCATCGCCGCTGAAATGTGTCAGAATCTTTCAGTTGAAGAAAAAAAACGACACCTGGAAATCGAATATCTCGGAGTCATCTGCGCTTCAGTTTTACTGAAAAAAAGCATCTCCCCCTTTTACGTGACCAATATAACCGATCAAACTCCATTTACAGGCATCATTGAAATGACCAATATCGTGGATAAAAAGTCATTCCAAAATAACTCATTGGTCTATTTACCGCGCTATCTCAAAAGCAGTAATCCTATTTATCATTGGAAGCAACATCAGATCGAACTGTTATTCAAAAATTCACTATTGAATATGTATCCCCAATTAACCTCAGATGATTTCCAGGTATTCCAGGTTGCGAGGGCTCCCTATGTATTTGCGCTCCCAACTATAAACTACTCAGGAAAATTACCCCCAATCAGCACCTCTGTGCCGGGATTACATATTCTTAACTCAGCCCACATTGTCAATGGAACCTTGAATGTAAACGAAACCCTCGCCCTGGCTGATAAAAAATTACCTGGCATTCTTCAAAACGCAAAAAACAGGGAACTTACCTATGAACCGACCATTTATTAAACCCAAAGCAGCCGTTTCTCTTGATCTTGATAATCAATGGACTTATATGAAGATCCATGGTGATCAGGGTTGGGAAAAATATCCATCGTACCTCGATACCTTTTTACCGTATGTCTTGAAGGTATTGAATGATCTGCAATTGAAAATCACCTTCTTCATTGTTGGAAGGGATGCAGATGATGAAAGGAATAAACCGTTTTTAAAAGAGATTGTCAATCAGGGGCATGAAACAGGTAATCATTCCTATAATCACGATTCGTGGTTGCACACATTCACAAAAGAAAAAATTACCGAAGAACTTCTTTCTTCCGAACAAGCCATTGAAAATGTCACAGGACATAGGCCCAAAGGCTTTCGTGGGCCCGGTTTCAGCTGGAGTCCTCATTTATTGGAAGTATTGCAAGAAAATAACTATCTCTACGATGCTTCAACACTTCCTACTTTCATCGGTCCCTTGGCAAGAATGTATTACTTCTGGACAGCTGATTTAACAGAAGAGGAAAAAGAAACCCGAAAGGAATTATTCGGTACTTTCCGGGATGGTTTCCGGCCGTTAAAACCTTTTTACTGGCAGCTGGACAACAGAAAGTCACTGATGGAAATTCCGGTGACCACGATTCCAGTTCTCAAAACTCCATTTCACTTCAGTTACCTGCTCTATCTGAGCGGCAAGTCTTTCCGGCTCATGAACCTTTATCTGGATATTGCCTTGTTTTTATGCAAACTGACTAAAACCCAACCGAGTTATCTGCTCCATCCGCTGGACCTGATCGGAGGAGACGAAATCCCTGAACTTAAATTCTTCCCGGGAATGGATATTCCGAGTGAACGGAAGATTGAAGTATTTGAGCACGTTATCCGAAAATTATCCAAACATTATGAAATGGTAGATATGGGAACCTATTTCAATCATTTAAAGGAAGAGCAACAAAGTGGCAAGGCAAAAATTAAAACATTGGCCCCTATCTGATTTCAACCAATAAGTAAACGGTCTAAAGTCATGACAGAAAAAACAATTCTCCTTCCTGATTCAGAACAAAAGCCGGAGTATACCAGGGATCAAAAGGCTAAAAAACCCTCCGTTTCCATCATAACACCTGCCTTTAATGAGGCGGTCATTGTGGTAGAAAACCTCTTGGTACTTTCCAATTATATGCAAACCCTTTCAGAGCAATATGATTGGGAAATAATGGTGATAAATGATGGCAGTACGGATGGTACAGGTGCCATTGCAGACGAATTCTCCAGGCATCACCCCAATATCAGGGTAATCCACCATAGCGAAAACAGAAACCTCGGAGCTGCCCTGCAAACCGGCTTCAATAAGGCTTCCGGAGACTATGTGATAGTAATGGATCTCGACCTGACTTATTCAGAACACCATATTGAAGCAATGTTGACAAAAATCCGGGACTCCAATGCTGACATGGTCATCGCATCTCCTTACATGAAAGGTGGGAAAAACACATCTGTTCCCTTTTTCAGGTTGATGCTCAGCAGGGTTGTCAACTGGCTGATGCAGTGGATGGCTCCCGGAAAAATCTCCACTTTTACCGGGATGGTCAGAGCTTATAAACGAAGTTTCCTGAAAAAACTAAACCTGAAATCCACGACTTACTCCATAAACCCCGAAATCATATTCAAGGGTCAAATTCTGCGTGCCAAGATCGTCGAAATACCGGCCCACCTGGATTGGACCAGACAAAACAAATTTGGCAAAACGCGAAAATCAGGCATTAGGATATTCAATGGAATTGCCGGAGGACTTATGTCCGGATTCATTTTTCGACCCTACATCGTTTTCATGACTGTAGGCTTGATATTCCTTATCGTGGCTTTTTATATCATAGCATGGATATTTATTCAAACCTTCCAGGCACTACCTGAAATCGCTTTAGAACTTGGCAATATTGAAGACAGGTTTGGAATGGCAGTGGCAAAGGTATTCCAGGAACGACCCTATTCATTCATGGTAGGAGGTATTACCCTGGTAGTTGCTCTGCAGATTCTTGGAATTGGATTTTTGTCCCTTCAGAACAAGCGATATTTCGATGAGCTCTTCCATATAAACACTACCCTTCTCAAAGAAAAAGAGAACCAGGAGAAATGAAATCTAAAATATTTTCGAACACAACTTCAAAAGCCTTACTCAAGCTCCTTCCATTACTTTTGCTGTATGTGATCTATGTATTGCTTTTCGCAAAAGAGGAACTACACGCCGACGAAGCACGCTATCACATGTTTGCTGAAAACCTTGTGAATGGGTTTTACACCACCTCTGATAACCCCAATTTAATGAACGGTCCGGGCTATCCGTTGTTTCTGGCAGCGTTTTTCTCTCTGGGGTTGCCATTCATTGTTCCCAAGCTAGCCAATGCATTTATGGCCTTCTTTTCTGTCTTTTTGCTGAACAGATCCCTGGCACATTATGTCCCTGAAAAAACGGCTTTGGTCAGTGCCTATGTTCTTGGCCTCTATTACCCAATGTTCAAATGGATGAAGCTGATGTTTTCGGATATTTTATCTCTGTTTCTTTTATGTCTTTTTATGTATCTGGTATTAAAATTACTTCGATCTAAAGAGATTTCTTTAAAAAAAATGATCTTCCCCGCATTGCTTTTGGCCTATTTGATCTGGATAAAAGTTTTCTTTGCTCTCGTTGTTTTGACTGGTATAATCACTGCAATTATTTACTGGTTTATTGTGAGAAAAAAAGTCGTTCTTAAGTGGGGGCTATTACTTCTTTTAAGTTATCTGCTGGCCACTCCCTGGCTTGTATATACTTACCAGATGACTGGAAGAGTGTTGTACTGGTCTTCCAATGGTGGGGAACAATTGTATTGGATGAGTTCGCATTTGGATAAGGAATACGGAAATTGGATCGAATCCACTTCTGTGCTCAATCGAGATTTTCCGGAAATGGATGAAAGGCATCTGATGTTATACGATTCAGCCTACACGATGCCCTGGGTGGAAAGAAATGATCATTTTTTCCATCTGGCTAAAGAAAATATCAAAAACGACCCTGCCGGATATGCCTACAATGTAATTTCCAACGCCATCAGAATGATTGCCGATGGCCCTAATTCTTATTACAACCAAAGCTTAAGACCATACTTTTTTCTATTCTTCGATCTGATCTTACTGGTTCCACTTTTATTGACCATTTTCCCGGCCTGGAAGAACCGTAAGGACTTGCCCTTCGAAGTTATAGGAGTTTGTTTTCTAATTCTTATTTACTGGGGAGGCAGCATTTTCATTGCCTCAATCCAAAGGTATTTCATCATAATCGTGCCATTTATCCTATTATGGATCACCTTCATCTTTCATCATTTTGTACAGGTATCTTTTGAGAACAGGTGGTCAAAACCCAACTTAAAATAATGACACTCTTACCAATTTTAAAACGTTTATTAATCCCCCTGCTTATCTTGGTGGTAGTCTACAGTCCAAGTGCCCAAATACGCCATATCTACCTGGCTAACGACAATCATACCGACTATTACTGGACCGCCAACGATGTGGCCTATACCAATGTGGCCATCAACGAAATAGATTATTATTTAGGTCTGACAGAAGCAACCTTGAATCTCCCGGCACCTCACCAAAGCAGGTACAACCTCGATTGTGCATGGTATGTCTATGAGTATCAACAAAATAAAACCCCGGAAGAATTCCAGGTACTCATTGACCGTATCAAAAGCGGACATATGAGCATTCCTTTAAACTGGTTGGTTTCCACTTATGGCGGGCAACCCACAGAAGCAGTGCTCAGAGGTATGTACTGGCCGGGAAAACTGGCCAGGGATTATGACCTCGATATCAGCCTGGCCGTGAGTATGGAAAACCAGACAAACCCATTGGGGCTGGCATCTTTATGGGCAGGATCCGGTGCGAGGTATTCCTGGAAAGGAGTATGTAGTTGTGCATCGACAATTTTGCCAATAAGACTGGCTAACAGAAATCATGAAATTTATAAATATTCGGGACTTGACGGACTTGGGGTCCTAATGAAATGGTACTCTTTTGATTATCATCCCTATGGCTTAGGGGGATATGCGGAAGCCTGGGACCTTTCGTCCGTTTTTTCTGATTGCATCGACAAATGTAATACCGAGGAACATCCATACAACATTGTTGGAGCATTTGGATATGCCGGAGATGATCTCATCAATTTAACTGATGCTTTTCACAATTTTGCTATTGACCATACCGATGAAAATAATCAGATCTATGTCTCGAATGAAGTTGACTTTTTTGAACATTTTGAAAATGAATACGATGAGAACGAGATCCCGGTCGAATCGTTGAGTTATGGTAACGAATGGGATCTTAATTGCGCCACCCTTGCTCCGGTTACAGCCAAAATGAGAAACTCCATAGAATTATTGAGAACAGCGGAAGCTTTAGCAAGTATTATTTCCCTCAAAGAGCCTGGGTTTTATGCTGCCTTTGAGGAGGAAAGATCAACTGCATGGAGAGCCATTGGAAGTTTTTGGGACCACAATTTCGGTTTGGGTGGCTGTTGTTATCCGGAAAGAAACGATTGGCAAATAATGCTTCAGGAACAAGTAACTGATTATGTTGATAACCTTTTGGGAAGCTCCCTGAATGCGTTGGGACAAATGATTTCCGGGAATGCCAAAAATCAACGATTTTTCGTATTCAATCCTCTTGGGTGGACGCGTTCCGGGTATTTCGACATGGTTTATGATGGCCCTGAAAATATTCGGATTTTCGATATTTCAACTAATACTGAAATTCCTTTTCAATTGGATAATGAAAGTAATTTATTGAGAATATTTGCAACGGATATTCCCGCCGTTGGCTACAAAGTTTTCGATATCCAAAACGGAGCAGGTCAGGAGTTTCCGGTCACTGGTGTCCTTGACGACAACATTTTTGAAAATGATTATTTCCAATTAACATTGACGCCTGAAGGTGTTATCACCAGCCTCATTGATAAAGCAGAAAACACTGAATTCGGTCAGGAAACCAATGGCCGGTTTATTAACGATTTTGGTCAGGGAAATGGTTCGGACGGTACTATGACCTTGCTCAATAATGGTCCCGTTTCAGCAACAGTTCAATGTACCTCCCCCAATCCCCTTCAACACACAACCAACATTACCTTACACAAATATCAAAAAAGAATAGACATCCGGAATCACATCAATGATGAGTTTGGAAACGATCAAAGAACCTATTCCTTCTCTTTTGAATTAGATAACCCAACGCTTTGGCATGAAGAACTTGGAGCAATCCTTAAGGCTAAATACGAAGCCAACGGTGGTCATTATGCCAATGCAGATCAACCGGTCAGATATGATTACCTGACCCTCAATCACTTTGCTGACATTGGGAATGATCAAAAAAGAGTTGTTTTATCCAACAAAGGAGCTGCGTTTATGAAACCAGGAAGCAGTTCAGGTGAATTTCTGGATGAACAAAGCAGCCAGATCAACGTTTTGATCGGAGGTATCATCCGGGAAACGGAAAACCCACACATTCTAAATCAATATGGATTAACCAATTTCCAAAACGACTTTGCCATTCATACTTATCATAACTCCTTTGACGCGGAAGCATCCATGAAGTTTGCTATGGAGCACCAAAACCCCTTAGTTGGAGGATATGTTCAAGGTGGCGGAAATGCATTCCCTTCCACTACCTTTTCACTGGTAAGTATCGATAACCCAAATCTTTTGTTGTGGGCTTTAAAACCTGCCGAAGCAGGGATAAATGACGGCGGATTAGTCCTAAGGGTTTGGAATATGGACTCAAAGAATCAACCTGGTGTCATCAATTTCTCCGGCAATGTGCTTACTGCCTACCAAACCAATCATTTGGAAACCAATTTATCCCCCGCATATACAGAAGCTAACAACCTTTTGGTCAACCCCGGCAAACAAAGCATGGAAACCTTCCGGGTCTTTCTGGATGAATTAACAGATTCCCTCCCTGAACCTGAACCTTCATTTGATGTTTCCATATTTCCAAATCCAAATTCCTCTGGTAAAATAACGATACAAATTTCCACCCTGGAAAAACCGGCATTTCTTAAGGTTTACAACCCAAAAGGCCAATTACTTTTTGAGGACAGTATCCGGACCAACTCCTACGATCTGGATACCAGAAATTATTCTTCCGGCATATATCTGTTCCAATTATCATCAGGCGAAAAAGCTGTTTCAAAAAAGGTCTTTGTAGTTAATTAACTCCTTAGCTAAACCCATGTTAAAAAATTTACTAATAAGTATCAGGCCTTATCAGTGGGCCAAGAATGTCCTGGTATTTGCAGCGTTGTTCTTTTCCTTGTCTTTTTTGGATATCCAATCTGTCAAGCTGAGCCTTGCAGCTTTTATATCCTTTTGCCTGATGAGCAGCGGAGTGTATTTACTTAACGATATCAAGGACCGCCATGCTGACAAATTACATCCTTCCAAGAAATTCCGCCCGATAGCTTCCGGGGCATTTGCCGTAAAACATGCTGCAGTTTTTTTGACCCTTTTTCTAACCGGGGGGCTCTTAATTGGCTACTCCATCAACCTTTCCTTTTTCCTGCTGATTTCATTTTATGCCCTAATGAATTTTGCCTATTCAATGGGGTTAAAGATGGTGGTGCTGGTGGATGTAATGATCGTGGCTACCGGTTTTCTGTTAAGGGCAG
>QQUB01000194.1 GCA_008501835.1 Bacteroidota bacterium | reverse complement strand
TTGGACTTGCCTTATCGCAGACTTTCCATAGGCTCTTCTTCTGATCAAGAAAGCATCAGTTTTCACATTGAAATGGATGGCAGCAGCTTTTCCAAAAGTTGTGAGCAATTGGATAAAGAAGATGAAGTATTGGTATTCGGCCCCATGGCATAGCCAAGTTTTTATCCATAATTTATTAAATATCTAATTATTCCCATTAAAAAAAATTAACATGAGTAAAATAAAAATTCCTGATACGATGATGGTGGCCGTCCTGAATTCATATTCCGGTCCAGATGCCATAACTATTGAGGAACGACCAGTACCCAAACCGGGAAAGAACGAAGTTTTGGTCAAAGTTGCCTACGCACCCATAAATCCTTCAGATTTGGCAACGCTGCATGGTTTTTATGGCTTTAAAGATCCAACGCCTATCGTGCCGGGTGGAGAGGGTTCCGGAGAAGTTGTTGCTGCCGGACCTGGATTAATGGCTAAAAATTTCCTGGGTAAAAAAGTTGCCTGTACCGGATGGGGGGTAGGTGGAGGTGTTTGGTCGGAGTATGTCGTAAAAAGTGTCAAAGGAGGTGTATTGTCTTTGAATAAATCATTGAGTTTAGAGCAAGGGGCCATGTCCTTTATAAACCCCCTAACCGCCAGTGCTTTTATAGACATTTCGAAAAAGGCAGGACAAAAAGCAATTGTAATGACTGCAGCGGCAAGTTCACTCGGCCGGATGGTTAACAGACTTGGACGAAGCGAAGGAATTCAAATAGTAAATATTGTACGCAGGGATCAGCAAGTGGAATTGCTTAAATCCCAGGGTGCTGACATTGTTCTGAATAGCACAGCATCAGATTTTGAACAACAACTCCATGATGCGTGTCATCAATCCAATGCTCATTTAGCCTTTGATGCAGTCGCAGGTCCATTAACCAATCAAGTAATAAAAGCCATGCCGGAAAACAGCAAGGTTATCGTGTTTAGCTCACTTTCCAAACAAAAGGTTGAGGTGAGTCCTGACCAGTTTATTTTTGAAAATAAGCGGGTAGACGGATTCTGGCTAGGCCCATGGATAAGCAATCAGGGAGTCTTTAAAATAATGGGTTTATGGAAACGCGCGCAGAAACAAATGCAAACCAGCCTCAAAAGTGAAGTCAGAAAAATTTATCCATTACAAGAAGTGAAAGAAGCTATCCAGGAATATTATCAGCAAATGACCGGAGGAAAATTCTTGTTGAAAATGTCCTGATTAAACAACTAAAATAAAATCCATTATTATGAAAAATGAAGAAGCTTATCAACACGCAAAAAATAACGTAGAATTAAAACGAAGTTTTAAAACCCACTTGATAGTTTATGTTGGAGTCATGCTATTGCTCCTTATCATCAACATAAGCAAATCACCCGAAAATCTGTGGGTCATTTGGCCAGCTTTTGGCTGGGGAATTGGATTATTTGTTCATGGTTTGAAGGCTTTTGTATTCAAATCCAACAATACAATTACTGAGGAGATAATAAGAGAGGAAATAGAAGAAAATGATTACGTCTAAGTAAAATGGGGTAGGAGCCTTATCCTAATCCAAATCTTTTTTGACAAACTTAAATTAATACAAATGAGATTAAGATTTTTAATAATTGCCTTTATGGCAATGGCAACCTTTGGTTTTTCGCAGGAAACCCAGACAATTTTTTCAAATGATGGAACAGGAACTAAATCCTTTGGCGGATATGGAGGGCCATTTATTCATGTCACTCAAATCAACAATGACTGGGGAGGAATAATTGGAGGAAAAGGGGGAGTAGTTATTAACGGGAAATTTGCCTTTGGAGGTCTTGGAATGGGCCTTATTAATAATATGGAATTCCTGGGAGATGATTTAAATGGTAATAATAACGCTTCCTTGAGTTTGGTTTATGGGGCAGGTGGTGTTTTCGCAGAATATATATTCAACTTTGAAAGCCTTATTCATTTTTCTATTCCAGTAAATCTTATGGCAGGCAGCGTAGCCGTTCAAGATGCTACATCCGAGGATTTAGAAATAGAATCTTCAGGCATCTTTATTATTGAACCAGGCATAAATTTAGAGTTCAATCTTACTAAATATTTTAAACCAGGAATTTATTTATCCTACCGACAAGTTTTTGGAAGTTCATTGGTAAACCTAAGTGATCAGGATATTTCCGGAGTAAATATTGGACTAATTGTCAAATTTGGTTCTTATTAAAACTGGTGTAACAATAGATATCGAGAATCCCTCAGCGAGATTCTCGATATCATTTACCGAACAAGTTTTTATCCGTTTAAGATAAACTGTTATGATGAATTATAAATTGGTATTTCTTTAAGTAGCCCTGCATTGTCAATAAACAAAATTATGAATTTCCTAAAGATCATAGAACCATCATCAGTAAAGCAAAGAACTATTTGGCTTGTAACATTTTTGTGCTTCGCTTTAATCCATTCCAATTTATTTGCCCAGCAGCTTGCTAATTCAAATTATGGTTTACGCAGCAAAATGGGTGTAGCCATAAGCCAGGAAATATCCAACGCGAACATCGACCTAAATGGATGGGATGGTAATCCTTTAGGATTAACCCAGAGTGCAACCAACTTCCAGGCATCCGTTCCTCTATTACTCAAAATCGAGGTGGGTTCGCCCAAGGTGAAACTGAGCATTTTATCTGCCGAGTACACATTCAGATTTTTAAACAATATCTATTCCGGGCTTCCTTCTGAGAATCAAAATTTATTATTGCCTGAAAAT
Source organism: Bacteroidota bacterium (assembly GCA_008501835.1). GTDB lineage: Bacteria > Bacteroidota > Bacteroidia > Chitinophagales > Saprospiraceae > BCD1. The sequence goes on along the minus strand of QQUB01000194.1, from coordinate 7,343 downwards.
TTGTATGCCAATGCCTTAAACATATCCTATATGCATACCATAAGTTTTCCGTGGATGATGAGGCATTCTGTTCGGTTTACTTATGCGGGTGATTATAATGGCTATAGTCCACTTCAAATCAACGCCTCATCATTTGTGTTGTATCGTGTGAACGATAAACTAATGTTGGGGGTTGGCGCATTGTATCAGCAATTGGGAAGTGAAAGAAGTTTTCTGGTTGTGCCTTATATGGATTGGCGCATTTCTAACCGATGGTTTTTAGATACCACCATGCCCTATAGAATTTTAGTGGGAAGAAATTTTGGAAGTAAAAAGCAACACCAGTTATCGTGGGGGACCTACATTGAATTCTTCACTCGCTATGCCTACCAACAAAACAACCAACAATGTATTTACGAAAACATTGATATTTCATCAGGTCTTGATTTCCGAACAAAAATTAAGGGTAAAATGTATTTAAACGCCTTTGTGGGAAGCAATTTCCTTAGAAATATAAACATTAAAGATAGCGGTCTTGAAAAGATTGGAAATATATCTTCCAATATGGGAATTAATGCTCGAATTGGTTTAAGTTTAAATTTAGAAGATAAATAAGATGATGTTAAATTCAACTTTTGACTGGAGGAAACTAAAGCAATTAAATGTTGTCCAATTACTATTGGCATTTTTCCTTCCAAGCGCATTTGCCTTTTTCGGATTTCGGTTTGTATTGCCTAAGATGATTTCCTTAGGATATCCTAAAGTATTGATGTGGGGTGTCATAGCATCGAGCATGCTATTAATTTTTACGATCATTGGGTTCTTCCTGATAAAGAAAGAAGCAAAAGCCCTGGACATTTCGATCGGAGAAAGACTACTGATTAAGAAAATTAGCATTAAACAGTGGTTGATCTGTTTGGGCATAATGATAGTGGGAATTATTCTATCCGTAGTAGCATCTCCAACCGTTGATTTTTTTAAAGCCTTACCAGGATTATCCATTCCTGATTATATGCCCTTTTGGTTAAACCCATCCATAGATCCCATGAATACAGACATGGACCTTCTTTCACCAAATTATCCATTAAAAGGGAACTATGTATTATTAATAATCATGTCAATTGCATTATTGCTTAATATTCTTGCTGAAGAAATCTATTTCAGAAGTTGGTTATTGCCTAAAATGCAGAATCTGGGAAAATGGAGCTGGGTTGTCAATGGACTCTTATTTGCACTATACCATACATTTCAGTTGTGGCTATTCCCTATGCTAATTATTCTAAGCCTGGCAACAGCCCTGACTGTTTATTTAAGTAAGAGTATTTTACCTGCTTTTGTCACACATATTGTAGCAAATTTCCTATTAAGCGTGGCATCAATCATTGCTTTAGTTGTTGGATAGCGTTTATTTCATAATATGGAAAAGTGAAAAAATGAGCAGCTACGATTATAAAGATATTGCTTCCGAATACGATGATTTGTGCAGACAATATCAATGGAAAGCGCCTGATCTGTTATTTAATTATTTGTCAAAATATATTCGGAAGGATACCAAATTATTAGACATAGGAGTGGGGACAGGTATTAGTTCTCAACAGTTTCACGATATGCAAGTCGAACTTTATGGATTAGATAATTCATCTGAAATGCTGGCTATTTGTGAAGCAAAGAAGGTGTTTAAAGAAGTTCTTTTATTTGATATCCTTGAAGATGAAATACCTTATCCGGAAGCGCATTTCGAATACCTGATCTGTCTTGGAGTCTTTCATTTCTTCTCAAGCTTGGACGAGATTTTTGCAGAAATTGGCAGGGCAGTAAAATCCAATGGATTTTTTGCATTTACCATTATTGAAAACTCCAGGGATGATAAATCATTTGTTATCGAAACCTCAGATGAAGTGAACGTATATCATCATAGCAAAGACTACATAAAATCTTTAATCAAGCAAAATAATTTCAATCCTCTTTACGAAAAGACTTTTACAACATTAAAAGACCTGGAAAAAAGAGAAACAATGGATCATAAATTGATCATAGTACAAAAAGAGTAATTCTGGCTGTCAAATATATAAAGGTGATTTTGGATTGATTTTAGAACATACTGGTGGAGGTATTGGGTTTAATACCATCATGCAAAAAGGAATAAAACATTGTTATTTTAGCAAAAGAAAGGAGAGGAATAATTGGAAAGTTCAATAGATCACCCTATTCAACAATAAGCATTAAACATGAGTAATACAACCAAACCCCGACTTTACTACATCGACAACCTGAGAATATTCTTGATCGTTCTGGTGGTATTACAGCTAGTTGTAAGTTTTGTAATAGCTTACTTGGCCAAAAAAATACCGGTCTTAGGGGAGCGGATTTTATGAGCCATTTTTAAAACGATTTCAAAGACAATATCAATCTTCCTTCTAATGAACAATATAACTCTATATATTTTAATAGGTTTTCTACTTTCTTTTTCCAGCTGTAAGGTAAACTCTTCCCTTCAGGTCAATGACAATAACAGGACACAGTATCATATTGACAAAACCACAATAGCCGGAGAGATTCATTGTTTTGTTCCCATCTATCCGGTATTACGGAGTAAGGAAAACAACCCTGTTTCCAGGATAAATATCAGAACAACAGGAGAAAATAGTCCCTCAAGTATTGACGGATTTAAAGTTGACCTTTCCCGAACCTTTGATTTGTCTGATATTAAGGAGGTTAAAGTTTTCTATACCGCCAAAGAAGAAAATTTTTCAATAGAAAAGGAATTTGGCAAATCCACGGAGATTAGCAAGCGGCTCTTGATAAGTGGCCAGCAGGATCTTTTGTTGGGTGAAAATAACTTCTGGTTATCCTTAACCCTAAACGAATCTGCTGATTTATTGAACAAGGTTTCTGCCAGTATTACTGCCATAAAAACCGGCAAGCAATATAAAGCTATTTCAGGTTCTCCGGAATATCCTTTACAACGGACAGGAATTGCCTTGAGAAAACATAACGACAGGGGAGTGGATACCTATAGAATCCCAGGGCTGGCTACGACAAATTCCGGAACATTAATCGCAGTTTACGACATTCGCAGAAACAGCGCTGTTGATTTACAGGAGGATATAGACGTTGGCATGAACAGAAGTACAGATGGTGGCCAGACCTGGGAACCGATGAGAATTATTATGGATATGGGAGAATGGGGAGATTTACCAAATGAACAGAACGGGATTGGTGATCCTGCTGTGCTGGTTGATCGACATACGAATACCATTTGGGTGGCAGCTGTTTGGGCCCATGGGCATCCTGGAAAAAGAAACTGGTGGGCTTCGAAACAAGGAATGACACCTGCAGAAACAAGCCAATTTGTATTGGTTAAAAGCGAAGATGATGGAAAGACATGGTCTGCACCCATTAACATTACCAGCCAAATCAAAGATCCGGGCTGGCATTTATTGCTTCAGGGCCCTGGAAAAGGCATTACCCTGAAGGATGGCACCCTGGTCTTTCCCGCTCAATTCAAAGATGAAAATGAAATGCCTCATTCAACCCTTATTTACAGTAAAGATCAGGGACAATGCTGGCACATTGGAACGGGTGCAAAATCCAATACTACCGAAGCCCAGATTGTAGAATTATCCGATGGGGCGTTGATGTTAAATATGCGGGACAACAGAGGTTCCGGACCAACTGGAAGAAATGGCAAAGGTGCTCGTTCCGTAGCAACCACAAATGATTTGGGCAAAACCTGGGTGGAACATCCAACCTCCATGAAAGCATTGCCCGAACCCGTTTGTATGGCGAGTCTGATCAGACATGATTATACGGTTGGAGGTCAACGAAAATCCATACTGATTTTCTCTAATCCTTTTGATCAATATACCAGACAGAATATGACTATCAAAGTTAGTGAAGACGAAGGCATGACCTGGCAGGAAAAGTATTTCACGCTGATCGATGAAGGAAGGGGGCGGGGATATTCCTGTTTGACCAGCATTGATGAAAACACTATTGGAATTTTATATGAAGGCAGCCAGGCTGATCTGGTTTTTCAAAAAATCAGTCTTCAGGAGTTGATGCAGAATAATTCGAAATCCCGAGAATAAAGAAATGGCTGGGAACCAGGTTCTTTTTTCATAAAGTGTACAGGTGGAGTAGGCCAAATCACTAAAATACCAATGGGTGTGGCACCATATGTTTCAAGCCACACCCATTGATGTATTTTCACCTTTATTTAAGTCCTTACTTTTCAAGCTTAAAGACAACCCCCAAAGAAGCCCATCTGCCCGGCATTACCACCAGATTGGTTTCTTTGTATTCCTTGTCAAAGATATTACTCACATTGGCAAAAATCTTAAACCGGTTACCTTGCCAGGTTAATCTAGTGTTGGCGATGAAATAATCTTCCAGATTTACGCGATCAAAATATCGCATGGAGAAAGTCTGATATAGTTTGTTTCCAATATAGTTGATTCGGATATTGGAGGTAAACTGAAAATTCAAATTTTCAAGCGCATATTTCGAACTCAAACCACTTTGGTTAACTTTGGCATCGATGTAGGTGAGACCGAAATTGATATAATCGAGCCAGTAATTCTTTTTATCCAAAAGTCTTTTAAATCTGATGTCAACAGAAGCATCGAATCCGGTATGGGAAAGTTCAGCAATATTATTAGCCCTCCAGACGCTGTCTCCCGGGGTTTCAATGACCCAGTCTATAATATCGCGTCCATCCCTGTAGAACCAGCTTAATTGAGCTTCTACACCTTTAACTGCAGTAGATCGCAAACCTACTTCATAACTCAACGCATATTCTGGCTGCAAACTTCCATTACCGAGGTTAATGGGACTGCTGTAGAACAAATCTGTGTAGGAAGGTACTCTGTAAGTGTATCCTGCGTTAGCAAACAATCCCATGCCTTCCAGCAATTCATATCCGAAATCGATCCCTGGAAGAAATACCGGATCAAAATCTGAATAATAGTTAAACTGGATGCCTGGTGTGATTTTTAATTTATCATCCAATAAAGAAAACCTTTGTTCGGCAGACAAACTAAATACAGTTCTTTCCCGCTGGCCAAGATTATTACTGGACAACCATACCTTATTGAAGTCAATTCCTGCTCCAAGGGCTCCAAGTTTATTATAGGATTGAACATTAACTTCTGCTCCCAGAGTATTGTTGATGTGAAGGTTTCTGAAAAATGAAGGGTTATGACGGAGGAAAAGATATTCGTCCTGATTTCGTCTCCAGTAAATATTACTCTTTAGCTGGACTTTCTCTGAAATCAGTTGTTTATAACTTAGGGCAATAAGACTGGTCTGAACTTCCTCATACTGATCCATAAAATCCGGGCTGGCATAAAAGCCATTAGCTCCAAAAGCACGATTGGTAAATCCTGCCATCAAATTAATTTGTCCCTGATGAATGTCTCTGCCAGACTGATAAAAAATGTTGGATATCTTGTAATCTGTATTGTACTTATATCCATCGCTTTGATCATGGTTGCCGGAAATGTAGTGGCTCCATTTTTCCCCAGCCTTAGCTGCAGATATTTTTCCTCCTAAAAGAGCATTTTCTCCATAGGTAACCTGAGCCTTCAAACCGGACTTTCCTGGTTTTTTGGTAATAATGTTAATAGCCCCTGAAAAAGCATTTTGCCCAAATATCCTCGAGCCAGGTCCTTTAAGGATCTCTATTCTTTCAATGTTTTCAATATCAACAGGCAAGTTGAGTGAGTGATGACCGGTCTGTGGATCAGAAACCCGGATTCCGTTTACCAGGATAAGCACCTGTTCAAAGGTGCCGCCACGGATCCCTGCATCTGCCTGGACTCCATGTGGTCCCCGTTGTCTGATATCAATACCGCTGTAATAATTTAACAGGTCCTGAACGTTGTTTACAGGAGCATTGGCAATCTCTTCTCTTGTTATGACTTCAATACTCCTGGTTTGTTCGGAATAAGGTGTTTCAATACGTTTCTCCAGCACAACCACCTCTTCGATATCTTCTGTTCGTTGGCCAAATAAAGTACCGGAAAATGTCAACCCAGCTAAAATTAGAAAAATAAATGTTCGATTCATAGTTAATTACATCATTTTAGTTGGGAGGCAAAGATAGTAGAGTAGGGGAGAAAAAAAAGAAGCGTTTTAAGAGTATTGCATTTCTGTGACATAACAATAAACTTAAAACGCTTTTAATGTTCAGGTCCTGTTAATTAGTTTTCAATGACAAAATGAACATTCAAGGATTTACCTCTTGAAAACAGTCCCTTTTCCTTTTATTCACCCTCAAACAAAATCTCAATTTATTGACAAGGGTGATTATTGTAATTAATTTATCGTCCTTTTTTCCAAACGACAAGGAAAGTAATTAATACACCGGTCACCGCTGTACCTATCAACAACAAAGCTAAGGGAATATGCACCTCCCATAACAATAATTCTACAGAAACCAAGTGTACGTTTTGGAAAAGTAAAGTACAAAACAGGGTAATCAAAATTACCTGTAGAACAAATTTCCATAATTTGCCTTTCGTTTGAACGGCTTTTTTATCCATTTTTTTAGAATTAGGGTCCGGGCGTTTTGCCCGAACCTATTAAAATGAAAATTCTTAGGGTAATCTTTGTATAGGGTCTTTATTTCAGATGACCCTAAGAGCTAGATTATAATTTTCACCTCATTGGTTAATAACCGATGAGCAGGGATCACTATTTTATTTTCATTTTCATTTTGTATAATGACCGAAACATTATTGACTGAAATGATTTTACCCTTAATGCCTTTTACCTCGATGACTTGTCCAACATGGAATGTTCGGCGACAGAAAAAACTTGCCATGATATTCGCCAGCAGATCTCTGGAGGCAATGCCATAAGAAATCGCTGCTGCTGCCAATATTGCGCCCATAATCATCAATAGATTTGAGGTGATTATGGAGGTATCTACGCCAGCTTGTTCCAAGGCCGTTAAAGTCACGATGATGAAAAGCAAGTAGAAAACCACGGTACTTATCAATTTTCCGGTGCTAATTCCTAGTGAGTTTGTTGCTCCTTTGATGAAATCCCTTACAAACGAAGCGATGAAAGTTCCCACTACAAAGAAAATAATTGCGATGAGCAGATTTGGCAAATAACCAATGAGCTTTGAAACTTCATTGGATACTGCTGCCCAACCCATGGCATCTGAAGCAGAAATAATAACCAGGAGCATTAAAATCCAATAAGCGAATTTACCTATCAATCCGCTTGGAGAGATTTGTACATTTGCCTTGGAAAGGAAATCTGTGAATTTAATTTTTTCTGATAGTGTATCAAATTTAACAAGCTTTAGCAGGCGGGTTATCCCTGCTGAAATCAGACGAGCTATAAGCCATCCA
>QQUB01000060.1 GCA_008501835.1 Bacteroidota bacterium | reverse complement strand
GTCATCCCGATTTATTGGAAACAATTTCCAAATACTAAATAGAGAAACACATCTTTGTTAAAATAAATAAAAAAGGATTCACTGGAACGTTCTGAGACTAATAGTGCACTGTAATACTATTATTTGTGATTTAGCTTGATATCGCCTCAAGCCAGCTGGGCTTTTCATTTTGGCATTGCCCCAAAACGAAACAAAAACTCTAGAAAATCTAAACTCCTCCGTCAAACAGCAAGATTTTCGGGCAGCCGCCACCAAATTTTACGTGTGTGATTTTGTCTAACCAAGGTGGATTTTGTAATTACTTGGAAATCAAAAAACATGATTCGACCAAACTTCATCAGAACGAATCTTTATTCAAATTCAAAGCCACATACTTTGTTTTACAAATCATTAAAAAACTCTTTCCCAATTTCAACAATTTCTGGATTATTATTCTTTAAAGATAATTCTGCAAGTTTCTCAGCTAAGTTTGAATCCAGAGATAAAAAAAGTTCCATTAAACGGTTGTACTCCCAATAATTATTTGAATCCAAAAGGCTTTTTGAAAGTCTAAATATTCTACTTAAAAGCCATTCAGATTTAAGCTGCTGCAAAAAATATCTTCCTATATTAATGTTGGAAATATTTTGAGTAATACAGGCTAACCCTAATAGGTGTTGAATTATTTCTTCTGCTTTTTCACCAGGCAATTGTTTGATGAAATCAACTTCAAACTCTATAGATTCATAATATCCATAACCACCCAAATATTCTTTGAATTGAATATAATATGAATCTTTTCCATTAGGCTTATTAGCAATAAAGAAGCTCATACACTTTTCTAACTTTACAACTTTCGAGAGTTCCAATCAAGCAACCGATATTTTTTACAATTTTTTTTTAGTTTATCGTCTACCATAGTCCGTTTGCCGTAAACCGTAAGCCGTCCGTCGTTCACCGTAAGCCGTCAACCGTCTTCTCCTACCCAAACACATTCCGCTTGACAGCCCTACCAATAAATCGCGCCTTTTCCGCCAACGGAAATCTGCTCAGATTAGTTTTTACAACGCCTTTGGTCAACATGGTCTTTTTCGAATAATCAATTTTCACATCAACAATGACAGGCACATTTCCCTTGGCAAGATGGAATGCCTTTTCTAGGACTTCATCGATCTCATGATCATTATTCATCGGAAGATAATTGGCGCCTGTTGCCATAGCCACCCCTTCCACATTGAGATTACCGAGAGTCGTACAAGTCTTTCTGTTGAGCGGAATCTTTTGGAACTGGGAAATTTGCCCCAATTCACCATCATGGAAAACAAAAACCACTATCCCCAAACCATAAGTTGTAGCGGTGATCAATTCCATGCATGTCATTTGAAAAGCCCCGTCACCAACAATGGTTACTACCGTTTTGTCAGGATTTCCTAATTTCACTCCAATGGAAGCAGGTACCGCATACCCCATACAATTAAAATCGGTAGGTGAAACCAAATATCCCGGGGTATGAACCGGAAATAGTTCTGCCGTCAGGAAAGTATGTTTGCCGTCGTCAACAACCATCAGTACATCATCCGGTGTTTGACTGCGTAAGGAACTGAAGAAAAAACCAGGGGAAACGAGATCCTGCTTTTTTTCCTTCATCCAGGTGGATCGATAGCCATTTTTTTCCTTGGAAATCAAAGCCTCAAGAGCACCGCGATCTCTTTTTGATTTAAATCCCTTATTTTCGAGTGCTTTCAAAATAGCGTTCACTACCTCTCCTGAGTCTCCTTCGATTGACAGCAAAGCAGGATAATTCTTATCAAAAACCTCAGGGTTGATATCTACATGAATCAGGTTCTCAGGGACGGCCATGCCATAACTACCGGTAGCAAGTTCTGAAAAACGCACCCCAATAGCCAGCAGGCAGTCACAATCCGCAAAGGTTTTTTTAGCGGCCGGCAATGCTGAGGCTCCAAAACCTACTCCGGTATGCAAAGCATGGTTGGCCCGAAAGACACTCACTCCCTGGAAGGTCGTGGCCACGGGAGCATAAAGTGCTTCTGCAAGTTTTTCCAAATCCTCAGCTGCATTCAAACCACCCCACCCTACATATATCCCAGGTTTTTTGGCATCAGCCAGTAATTCCACAGCTTGTTGAATTTTTTCTTCGGTAAAAGTTGACTTCGGAACAGAGGCCTTGTATTCCGGCAAGTCATCTACCTCTCCTCTGAACATTTGTACCTCTACAGGAATTTCAAGAAATACCGGCCCGGGTTCTCCCCTAGTGGCTGTTTCAAAAGCTTCGTAGATCGTAGGGATAATGTCCTCATGTTTTTCAATCAAATAGTATTTCTTAACAATTCCACCTACCAGTTTCTCCAGATCCAGTTGATGTAATTGGTAAAATTTTCCGGTATCCCGACGAGTACCCCCTGAAATAACCATCATGGGAATTCCGTCCAGGTATGCCTCTCCGATTCCGCTCATGGCGTGGGTGGTTCCGGCTGCAGGAACGATTACCGAGGTTCCGATGCTGTCTGTTGTTCGCGAAATTCCATCAGCCATAAAACTGGCCCCACCTTCATGGGTAACTAAAATGGGTTCGATGATCTCCGAATTATTTAATTCATCATAGATCTCAGTATTATGCACACCAGGAATTCCAAAAGTGTATTTCACACCAATTTGTTCGAGTGCGTAAACGGTAAGAAAGGAGCCGGTCTTTTTCATATTTCATTTTTTTTAACCACAGAGAACACAGTTTAGGCACAGAGGTCTCTGAGTATAATGCTATTCATTTTTGGCAATATTTTCGGCAGCCAGGCGGGCAGTTATTATGCAGCCTGAAAGAAAAGTACCTTCAAGGGCACGTTTTCCATGCACTCCTCCCCCACCAAATCCGGCAGCTTCTCCAACTGCATATAATCCTGAAATGGGTTGACGTTTTTGAGGATCAGGATTATTATCGAGTACTCTGCTCTGCAGGTCTGTTTGAATACCTCCCAGGCTTTTTCTGGATAATATTCGCAGTTTAATGGCAATCAGCGGCATAGCATTTGGATCGACAATTTTTTGGAATTTACAGGTTCTCAACTTATCCCCACGATATTGCCGGGCATGGGCAATTCTCCGTAATTGTTCATCATTAAAATATCTTGATCCCTTATCGATCATCTGATCGTAAGCTGAAACCGATGCTTTGAGAGCAGCGCCAGAAAACTCATGATGTTCCGGAGCAGCTGCGTGAATCTTGTCCGTCAATTCCTCCAGCGAATTTGCTACAATAAAATCCGGACAATCCCGGAGCATTTCATCCACCAGTTTTTTATTTCCCAAAAGGATGTTTTTTATGAAAGCCAGCAGTTTCTTATCCCTTACTGCAGGATTGTGTTCCGAGCCGGAAATAGCAAATTCCTTATAGGCGATCTTTTTGTTTAAGACCTGCCAGGAATATTTTACCGGCTCTTCACAAATACGCTTCACCAAAAATCGGGTATCATAACCGGTAACCAAAGGCATTGGTCCCATTCTTTCACCCCTATAATTCAACCACAGGGCAGATTTGCATGGCACCAGGCTCAGTCCATGATTGGGAAAATGAGGTTTTGGATGGGTAACCCCCGCAGCATAATTCCACATCCTGTCCAGGTGGGTAATACTGCCTTTTTTTTGCTCGACAGCATCATGCAAGTCACCTATGGCATATTCATGCGAACCATTCAGGATTTCCTCAGGTGCCTCGCCCCATTTTTTTGGCCAGTTAGCTTTTACTTTTTCTATGCTGCCATTCACTCCTCCACTGGCCACAACGACTACTCCGGAAGCTTCAAAATCTTCGTTTTTCTTTTCATCAATTCCTGTCAGGCCACACACCTTTCCATTCTGGACTATAAGTTCAGTCACTCTGTGTTGAAACAGTAAAGTCAGATTATTTTTATTTGGATGATTGAGCAGTTGAAAAATCAACTGTTGGGTAAGCCCGTATCCTGTTCCCCAAACCAGGTGAAACCTTGGAACAGAATTTCCCGGTTGCAGGAGACCTCTTTCCACCCAATGCACGACAGGGAAAAATTTTATCCCATGCTTTTTCAACCAGGCGAAGGACCAGCCGTCTGATAACTCAACATATTGTCTTGCCCAGGATTTAGTCCAGTGTTCGTTTTCCCCGAATTCAGCAAAAGAAAACCAGTCCTTTGTGGCCAGGTCTACACTATCTTTTATTCCTGCCTTTTGTTGCACCGGGCTGTTGACAAAAAACATTCCACCAAAGGACCAATTGGCAAGGCCGCCGAATTTGTCTTCGACATCCCTGTCAAACAAAATGACCTTCTTGCCTTTTTCCAATAATTCAAGGGCAGTTGTGATCCCCGCAAGACCACCTCCTGCAACCAATACATCAGCCTGGTAATTTCGTTTTGCCATAATTTTAAATTCGTGTAATTAAGCTCTGCAAAATTTATTCGTGCAATCGTAGCTATACCTTTTCGTAAATATCTGAAATTAAAGCTGAAATTCTTAGCGTATGAAATTTTTCTCCGCTAGTTTTACAGCTATGAAAGCATTAATCCTAAAAGAAATTAATCAACCGGTTGAATTTGAAGATTTCGAAAATCCTTCCGCCGGAGAAGATGAAGTAATTGTTGACTTAAAAGCCGCTGCCCTGAACCACAGGGATGTCTGGATAACCAAAGGCATGTATCCCGGCGTCACAACACCACTCATCATGGGTTCAGACGGAGCAGGCATTTGTGAAGGGAAGGAAGTGGTCATTAACCCTTCCATAAACTGGGGCGACAATCCACATTTCCCCAACAAAAATTATCATATTCTCGGTTCTCCCACGCAAGGTACTTTCGCAGAATACATCAAAGTAAACAAGCAACTCATTTTCCCAAAACCAGCTCATTTGGATTGGGAAACAGCTGCTGCTTTGCCTTTAGGAGGTTTAACAGCCTACCGGGCTCTTTTTACCAAAGGACAGGTAAAAGCAGGAGAAAATGTATTGATCTCCGGTGTTGGCGGGGGGGTTGCCTTATTTGCTTTCCAATTTGCTCTGGCAGCGGGAGCAAATGTTTTCGTCACCTCAGGATCGCAGGAAAAAATTGACCGGGCCATGAACATGGGCGCAAAAGGAGGAGTGAATTATAAGGATGACAATTGGATAAAAGACCTGAAAACAATGGCCGGAGGATTCGACGTGATCATCGACAGTGCTGCCGGAGAGGGATTTGGTCAATTGGCTAAAACCTGCAATTCCGGAGCCCGAATGGTGATCTACGGTGGAAGCAGGGGAAATATCGGAAAACTCAGTCCGCAGATCGTTTTCTGGAAACAGGTTTCCATCCACGGTACGTCCATGGGCAACGACCAGGAATTTGCAGACATGCTCGACTTTGTCAGCCAACATCAAATCATCCCGGTTGTAGACAGTGTCTTTGCTTTGGAGGACGGACAAAAAGCTCTGGAGAGAATGGATGCAGGAAAACAGTTTGGGAAAATTGTTTTGAAGATGGGTTCATAAATACTATTTCTGAGAGAAATAGTATTTATTTGTGAGACAAGGAACTCGGAACCTGGAACACGTAACATACATTGCCAACTAAACAGAACCGCAGAACACCCAACCTCGCCTGCTGACATCGGGAGGCAGGTTTCCAATATTGAAGTTTTTATTATGCGCATAGGACTACTTTCAGACACCCACAGCTACCTTGATCCCAAAGTGTTCCAATACTTTGAGGAATGTGACGAGATCTGGCATGCCGGAGATATCGGCACTATGGACGTTGTGGATCAACTGGAGGAATTCAGACCACTTAGAGCCGTTTTCGGAAATATTGACGACAAAGACATGAGGCTCCGGTTTCCGGAAGACGACCGCTTCGAGTGTGAAGGAGTGGACGTCTGGATGACTCATATTGGAGGTTATCCGGGGCGTTACAACATTCGGGTGAGGGAAGAAATCCGCAAAAACCCACCTAAACTATTCATTTGCGGGCATTCTCATATCCTGAAAGTTATGCCGGATAAAAAATTAGGCCTGCTCCATATCAATCCTGGTGCTTGTGGGAACCATGGTTTCCACAAAGTCAGAACAATCATCCGGTTTACCATTGAAGCAGGGAATATTAAGGATTTGGAAGTTGTTGAGTTAGGATACCGGGGTTGAAAGATATCTATTGCCATTTGGGGCGAAGTGGTTTCAAATGATTAAATGTCGCTTCATAATAGTACAAGGATAGAACTAGGTTCAAATTGTTCAAGGAGTTCAAATTGAGCTCTGCGAAATCCCGAACCTGTCTGCTCGGCACCGCCAGGCAGGCGAGATTTAATATCGAGTGTACATGTAATGTCGGGAGGGTTTAAGTTGTTTTATTTTGACCTCTGTGTTCACTGTGCCTTCCCTGTGAACACTGTGGTTAATATAATCTGCGATATTGAAATTCCCCTATCTGTTTCCTAAAAAACAGGTCTTAAAAAACTCACCAATCCGTCTTAACCCGTTTTATCCGTTTAAATCCGCGCCTGCCGGCCGGCAAAGGCAGGTTCTATTTCTTCCCCTTCGGTTCGAAATCCAGAGAAACGGAATTGATGCAATACCTTAATCCTGTAGGTTTAGGCCCATCCTCGAAAACATGCCCCAGATGTCCTTCACACCTTGCACATACTACTTCTGTACGTACCATGCCTAAACTGACATCCCGGATCTCTTTGACATTTTTCTTATTAATAGGCTGGAAATAACTTGGCCATCCACTTCCGGAACGGTATTTCGTTTCAGAATCAAACAATGGCAGCCCACAACCTCCACATGTATAAATGCCTTTCTTTTTATTGTCCCAAAATTCACCGGTAAAAGCTCTCTCTGTTCCTGCTTCCCGCAAAACTCTGAATTCAAAATCAGTCAATTGTGCTTTCCACTGTTCAGCGGTTTGTACGACGGGATATAAAGTATCTCCCTGTAAGGACAGAAAAAACTGGTCAGCATCCACAACCTCGTTTAGTTCAGGAGCTTCGAGGGCAGATTTGGCCTTTTCCTGTTGAGAATGTTTTTGTTGAGCCTGGTTGCAGGAAGGTAATACAAACATAAAAACCAGGGCAAAAAGAGGGCTTAAGAACTTAATTCGCATTTCTAAACTACTTTTGATTTTAAACAAAAGGAAGCCAGTGTCTACCTTCTTCTTTTTCTTTGTCTTGGATGGTGCCATTCTTCTTTTTCAGCATATTCGATAATCTGTCTGGCAAAAAACATAATGCCCAAAAAGATCATTTGTCCAACGGTAATCACCATATAAATCCATTTGAAGGAACCGACTTCACCGATACTTTTTCCCGTTAACAGCCAGGAAACCAGAATTGTTGCCGCAGCCAACCCTAAATAGCAGTAAATGACGCGGCCAAGATATTTTGACACATTTTTGGCTTTCACGACGAACAAACTCCCAAACATGGCAAAAATGAATAAAAATGCGGCCCCAACCATATAGGGAAACTTGATGGAAGGCTCCGTTAGATTAGCCAATTCGAATAGCTTAAAACCAAGGGCGAGCACAAGGTATCCGCCAAAAACATAAATCAATAATCGGACTGGATCAAAAGGTTTGTCGAAAAAGGTAGACTTTTGTTGCATAAGCTCTTGTTTATCTGGTTTGGATAGTAAAGGTATGAATAATGCAATTAACATTCCTGGAATAAAAAAGTTGCGGGTTATGAAACAACTCCGTTCCATAACCCGCAACTCCTGACCAGCAATTAATAACCTGTAACCAGCAACTGCCAACTTATGGCTTTTCCATAATTCCAACTTCAATAGCATCTTCCGCAGCCCCGTGGAGCTGGACAGGATCCTCCCGTTTTCTTCGAAGCCGCATATTGAGGAATTCCACAAAAAGTGAAAAAGCAATAGCAAAGTACAGGTAGCCTTTAGGAACACTTCCCACCTCTGAACCAAAGATAACCAGGTGGCCTAAATGTGCTCCTTCAGCAACAAGCATGAATCCAATCAGGATCAAAAACGCCAATCCGAGCATTTGGATAGAAGGATGCTTATTGACAAAATTGGCAACCGGAGTAGCAAATAACATCATAATACCAACTGACAACACTACAGCAATGATCATGATCAGCAAAGCTCCCTGAAGACCATTGGTCATACCTACCGCCGTTAAAATGGAATCGAAGGAGAAAACGATATTGATCACAATCAATTCAAGAACAACCTTCATAAAACTTGCCTTTTTCTTTCCTTTCCCTCCGTGGTCCACTATATCATGTGCCTCGAGTTTATGGTGTATTTCAGTTGTACTTTTATACAAAAGGAAAATACCCCCCGCGATGAGGATAAGGCTCTGCCCGGAAAAACCTGCATGAATCCAGGACTGATCGATCTTTATCCATGGAGCTTCCATAGCCACCAGCCAGGAAATACCAAATAAAAGGGCAATACGCAATACCATTGCAAGAACTAAACCAATGTTAGTAGCCCTTGGTCGTTCATCTTCATCCAGTTTATTGGTGGCAATAGATATGAAAATGATATTATCAATTCCCAGGACAATTTCAAGAAAGGTAAGTGTCAACAGACTCATCCACATGGATGCACTTCCAAAATCAGGTAAGATAAATTCCATAGTTTTCCGATTGTTATGATTTATAAAGGAGATCCCTTCTACTAAAATCTTCGATGCACAATTTTACAAAAAATAATTAAGTCCTCATTTCTCCATAATTGTAAAACATTGTTCAATTCGAATAAGCTGAGTTTTCGAAACCAGAATTTTGAGTTTGAAGGCTTCATAAATCTTTGAAAATTTCAGTCAATTCTTCATCACTTCTCACCATTTCATTTGAATTAGCGCATTCTTCCCTATTTTTGCAGCCTAATTATGCAAACATGAAATACCGCAAGCTCACAAAAGCAGAACTCGAAACACTCGAAAGCGAATTCATCCGCTTCCTGGCTTCCAATACCGTTACAGCCTCAGACTGGGAAAAGATCAAAAAGGAAAGCCCTGAAAAAGCAGAAAACCTAATCGATATGTTCAGCGATATTGTCATTGAGCAAACATTGGAGCGCATTACCTACCTCGATCTTAAACGCCCAAAGGACATTCGCAGTTATTATTGCCAAAAGGATAAAATCTACATGAAAGGTATTTTCATTGATGGTGAAACAGATATGACCTTTGATCTGGATGAAATTCCGGAAAAGATGTTGGCCAAATTTCAGCATACAGATGTAGAACTTAAAGTATTTAAAGCAGAGAAAGCCTATAAAGATTCCCGTGAAATGGAGCTGTTCCGCCTATTGGAACAGGGAGCTTTAATTTCCAAGGACGGGCATTTATATAATATGCTTTCTCAGCTTTGTTAAACTGTTGTTTGAACAGTTCTTGTAGAAAAAAACTTTATGCACTTTGTGACTATGTGTTAAAAAATATGGCAAAAAAAATCATCATAGCAATCCTTTCCCTAGCCATACACCTGAATTTTTGCTTAGGACAAAATTCTTTAAACGTCAGTCTCTACGCTCAATATGACCGTGGAGAGCAACGCTATTCCGGATCCTGGGTTTATACAGCAAATGATGGAACAGAATATGCTTTACTCGGTGCCTTTGGAGGTACTGCTATTTATCAAATTAATGGCCCGGATCAAGTCGAAGAAGTTGGTTATATACCCGGACCTGAAACAAACTGGAGAGAGATCACAGTTGTTGGAGATCACGCCTATGTAGTTACTGACGTATCCGGATCGGACCATAGTATGTATGTAATTCGTCTGGATCAATTACCTCAGCAAGCCTCATTAGTTGCCGAATATGATGAAACTTTCACCATGGGCCATATTATCCAAAAAGATATTTTCAGTACTGATCCATACGTTTACATCGCCGGAACCACGGAAACAGAAGGTGTGCACATCATTGATGTTTCCAACCCTTCAGAACCTGTTGAGGTTGGATTATATGATCCGGGGTACTACATCCACGATTGTCATGTGAGCGATGATATCATGTTTGCTTCTGCTTTTTACAATGGGTTTCTGGATATAGTTGACATCTCGGATAAAAGTGATCCTCAATTGATTTCCCAGATCGATGTACCCGATGGGAAGGTTCAC
>QQUB01000187.1 GCA_008501835.1 Bacteroidota bacterium | reverse complement strand
ACCACCTAACATGATGATCAACCGCTGCCAGGCCGGTTTGGTTCTGAATTCCCAGGGTTGAGGTGGTTGCGCCATTTGCTCTTTGTCAAAACTCTCATCTATCATTCCGGATATCTTTACATATCCCCCTAATGGCAACCATCCAATACCATACTCTGTCTCACCGATCTTCTTTTTAAACAAGGAAAAACCTGCATCAAAAAACAGGTAAAATTTTTCTACCCGAGTTCCAAACAACCTCGCAGGGATGAAGTGTCCCATCTCATGAAGAATAATCAGAATTGATAAACTGAGTACCAATTGTCCGATCATTATTAATATATCCATTCTCTAATTTGCTTATTTATGCTGTAAAACCTAAAAACAGGTATTTAACTACTTTTGTTGTGAAAGTCCGGCAAAAGTAAGAGTTCTTTTGCAATTATTCGACTCAGGGTTTTAAAAACACTACAAGGGAATTAAATTTGCAGGGTGAATATCTTTTACACAAGTGATATTATCAATGACCTGGCTTACCTTGGACAAGAGGAGGCGGTACATTGCGTCCGGGTTCTTCGTAAGCGGGAGGGGGACGCAATTGTCATCATTGATGGTAAGGGTTCCATGTATGATGCAGTATTAACAGAGGTCACCAAAAAGAAGTGCGTGGCCAGGATCATCAAGGTTATCCGGAAGGACCAACAAAGAAATTACAAACTTCATATGGCCATTGCGCCTACCAAAAATATTTCCCGGTTTGAATGGTTCCTGGAGAAAGCAACAGAAATCGGTATTGATGAAATTACTCCACTTCTTTGTGAGCATTCTGAAAGAAAAAAAATAAGACTGGACCGGCTTGAAAAGATCTTGCTGTCTGCGACTAAACAATCTCTTAAGGCCACCTTGCCGAAGTTAAATGACCTCACAACATTTGAAGAATTTGTCCATCAGTCCCAGGAAAATATTCAGAAGTACCTGGGCTGGTGCGAAGAAGACACCGGGAAACATCTAAAGGACCATTACCAGGCTGGTCAGGATGTTTGTATTCTTGTAGGACCTGAAGGAGGGTTTAGCCTCCAGGAGGTTTCTCAGGCCAGGGAATACGGTTTTGAAACCATTAGTTTTGGCGAAAGCCGATTGAGGACGGAGACTGCCGGGCTGGCCGCTTGTTTTGCTGTCAATATGTTGAATTGATTATTTTAAAATTTGGCATAAAAAGTAAAACGGTTCAATAAAAAAATGTAGTTTTACCCAAGTTGTTTAACCAAATGTTTTTGCATAACCCCAATACATTTTTTTACCTAAATTTTTTATCAAATGAAAATGAAATCCGCTCTCGCGTTTACCTTTTTGTTATTTTCCATTTTTGCAATTTCACAGAATTATGCTGACCTGAACTGGCAGTTTGTACCCAATCTCGAATTTATTGGAGACGCTAATTTTATTACCCATGATTTTGATGATGATGGTGTAGACGAATTGTTCTATTCAACTTTTGATGACGGAGTTGGCAGTTTGTTAAAAATCCTGGACCATTCAGATGATGCTTTCTCCGAAAGCTATGTTGCACCCTTTATTCCTGAGGAAGTAAAATGGATAGAAATGTATGACTTGGACAGTAACGGAGTATCCAGTATTTATATCCTGCACGATGACCAGGAAATCCTTGTTTTTGATATGGAAAGTTTATCGATAACAGATACCATTGAATTGGATAATGAAGCCGATAAGTTCTTTTTTGTAAATATTGATGAGGACCCTGGCCACGAGATGGTCACCATAAGCCGCTTGGAACGGTTTGTTTATGTTTATGACGATTCCGGGGAGGTATTGGCCAATAGGGATTTAGATTATTTTCTGGACTCAGATTTTGGGGACGTCGATGGTGATGGAATGCCAGAGGTGGTGATTTCAGGCAGTACAAGTTATGTATTTAATGCGACTGATCTTTCTGAGGAGTGGGCTTCTAATGAACATTTTGGAGATTATATTGACCTTCAGGATATAGATGGTTCTGGTAAGGAGTTGATTTATGGTGTAAGAAGCAATGGTTTGATCAGGTGTTTTGATGCTGTAAGTCAGTCAGTGGTTTTTGGGTTTAATGGTGCTTCTTCTCCCAAAGTTATGCAGGTTATGGATATTGGTGAAGATGGCATTTATGAGATCCTGACCGGTAATTATAGTGTGTATTGTTATGATATTAATTCAACGGATCTCAATTGGTCCACATCTACAAATGGGCCGGGAGGAATTACAGGATTTGCATTAGCCGATCTGGATGGAGACGGCCTCGAAGAAATAGCTCTTGGCAATGGTCAAACGACAACAGCGGGCGACCATTTGGTGATCTTTGAACCGTCCACTTTGGAATTCGATTTTAAAAGTATCTATTTCGAGAAAGGATTCATTTTTGACATTGAAGATATTGACCAAAACGGCATACTTGATTATTTTATTGGCGGACGAGGTTCAGATGGAGATCCCGAAGGTGGGGTAGGGTTTATAGTGCATGGAGACACCAAAGAATATTTGATGACTCCTCAGGTTCCCTATGATAACAGGGATCTTGTAGATGTTTCCATGTTTTCAATGAATAACAGTCGCTATCTGCTCTATCTGTATAATTACCGGATAATGATTTTTGATTACGTTACTGGAAATTTGCTGGTGGATGAATTTTCGACTTCGCAAAAATGGACAAGAGGTGGATTCGAACAAATCGCAGATGATAGTTATGGTCTGGTAATGTGTGATGATGATGGTTTGATCAGGGTTTTTGAATTTACCGGAGAGGACCTGAATACCCTTTGGTCTGCTCCCGAAACCAATTTCGAGATATTTGATTATCTCGTTGGGAATTTTGATGATGACTTATCTTTTGAACTGGCTACTTTGGACGATGACAGATTAGTAAGGGTTTATGATCTTGAGTCATACGAGCAGGAAAAAGAATTTCAATTGTCTGACGCCACTGATGGATTTACGATTGCTGATGTAACCGGAGATGGTATCCCGGAGGTGTTATATTTTCAGGTGTACAATACCCTTGGGATGTTAGATTATCAGACAGAAGAACTTTCCTTCCAGCCCATCCAGGCATCTAAATTAAAGGCCATCAAATGTGACAATTTGGATAATGATAATGCCCTTGAAACAGTCATCTTATCCGATAGATTATTAATTTTTGATGACAACTGGGAACTGTTATTTGAAAGTAAGATTTTAACGCCAAATTTCAACCCCGGGTCCATTGATAATTTGGAAATTACCGATGTTAATACAGATGATTATAAAGAAATCCTTGTAGCTACTAATTTCGGAGTTTTTGAATTCCTGAGGTCAGGAATTGCTTCAGACATTATACTTCCGGAAGTAGTAAGTGTATTACCACCAGATGGTACAGAATTGGTTGCTCCATATACATCATTAGAGGTTCAATTCAGTGAATTACCAGATACTACTTCATTTGAATCGAATGTTTTGATCACCAATTCGGCGGATGAGGCATTGGATTTTTCAACCTCGTTTGATACGGTGAATTTTATCATGACCATTTCCCCGGTCACAGCCTGGCCGCTAGGGGAACAAATTACTGTGACCCTGAAAAATGATATAGTTGATCTGGATGGTAACCCCCTGGACGGGAATGGCAACGGAGCTGCCGATGGTGAGGAGGATGATTATTCCTGGTCGTTTGCAACAGGTACCGGAGCGGATGAATCAGGTCCGGCGGTAAAGGGCCTGACATTCCAGGAGTATGTGTTTAAGGGAACTTTACTTAATTTGAGTGGTTATGTAACTGATAGTTCTGAAATAGCCGTCTCTACGATTGCCTATCTTGAGTATTTCCTCGACGAAACGGTAATTCCAGGAAGTGGAATACCTATTGTTCCGGAGGATTTTGAATTTGACCAAATTACCGAATCTTTCCGACTGACATTGCCAACTCTGTCCCTGGACGAAGAACTTCATACTCTTTCATTTATTGCCCGGGACCACATTGGGAATTGGGGCCCAATATCAGAAGTTACTTTTGAATTTGTGGAGGAAAGTGATAAAAACTGGACTCAATTTGGGCATGATAATTTAAATACTTCGGCTAACCTCAATTCAGATTTTTCCATTCCGTTTAAATTAAAGTATACACTTACCGGCGTAAATGGTGAATCATTTCATGAAATGGCCAAATGTGTGGTGGTGGAAAATTTCATGATCTACCCTGAAAACCATTACCTCGGCTTTCATCAACTTGTTTGCAGGAATATTGAAACCCAGGAAGTTATTTGGACCAGAGATTTCAGTGAATATGATGATGTTTTTCCTGTTACCTTCGCTTATGGGTACCTTTACACATTATATGATTATCGATTGGCCTGTTTGGATATCAATAATGGGGAAACACTCTGGGATATCCCTTTGCAGTCTGGGCTATTGGGAACCAAAGGGCCGATTGTAAAAGACGAGAAAGTTTATGTTGTAAAGGGGAATAATCAAACAAATATTGCTGCTTATGATGCTTTTTCCGGAGAATTGATCTGGGAAAACATGATTTCTTTCGATTATCCCCGTGACTGGATACCAGCCATTCATGAGGATACATTATATGCCTATACCGGGGCTTTGAGTGCGCTCAATATTCAAACGGGGGAAACAATATTTTCTGAGGAAATTGTGGAGTTTCCATATAATGAGGATGCCTTCAATCCGGTAGTTGATACTTTGAATAACCAGGTTATCCTAAGTTCTACTTTTAACCTCATCGCTTATGATCTGGAGGACCATTCCATTAACTGGAGTGTTGAACAAACTATTTGGGAGACTTATCTGGCTGCACCGACCCTTGTGGGAGATAAACTGTATATGTTCACCTGGAAATTCATCAGGGAATATGATGCGGGTACGGGCGAATTACTTTGGGAGTATCAGTATTCTTGGGCATGGACGGGAGATTTTTATCCTGTTGCCAATCAGGATTTTGTATTGTTTAGTAAGGCAAATAACACCTATATTTTTGACAGGGCTAATCGTGAATTGGTCGCTCAAATCCCGGTATCCGGATATTTGGTGCTTGGTAACGATTATTTAATAATCGGAGCTCAACCAACAGGGCAGGGGGTGACCTATGTGTTTGAAAATGACCCTGATCAAATGCCTCTTGCCGGTTCCTTGGAGATCATTGACTCTCTTAGCTGTTATGGAGATAGTAATGGAGCTATTTTGGCGGATGTATCCGGAGGTGGGGATGATTTTGATTACACTTACGAATGGAATATTGAAAACCCCGAAACAGATACGACCCTGATTGACCTTGAAACGGGTGTTTATTCTTTAACGGTGACTGATTATCAATTGAATACACTTGAATTGGAAATTGAATTAGCTTCTCCGGAAGAACTGGTTTCCAGTTATGAGCAAATTCCGGAAGTTGATGAAAACATGAATGGCTCAGCCAGTGTAACCATTGAAGGAGGGACAGCCCCTTATACCTATTCCTGGTCGCACGATGAACTGCTGGAAGGTTCAATGGCTGAAAACCTAAGTGCCGGTAATTACACCGTAACCATTACGGATGCAAATGAATGCGAACTTATCGTGGATATTGTAGTTGATCACATCACAAACACTTATGAAGTTGAGGGAATGGAGATTAATATTTATCCGAGTATAACAATTAGTAATGTAAACGTAGAGAGTGAAAGTCAATTAAGGGATGTGTCCATAATTGTTTTAAGCGCTGCTGGACAAAAAGTCTTTATGGAGTCATTTGATATTTGGTCGGGGTCTGAAATTAATTTATCCGGCTATCCCGCAGGTGTTTACAATGTAATATTGAAATCCGAGGAGGGCCTCATTATTGAAAAGATCATTAAGCAGTAAAAATCGAAAATTGAAAATTAAAATTAACTTTGTCGAATGAGAATTTTAAAAACGTTGATAATCGTTACACTTTCCGTAACGCTATGGAATTGTACTGGTACAAATGATGAATTATGGTTCAATGCTGATGGAAGTGGGACCTATCAATCCAACTCAGACATGAGCCAGGTGTTGCCTTTCCTTTTGATGGCGATGGAATCTGAAAAAGAGGGGGAGGAAGATGCGGAACTGGAAATGTTCAAATCCTTGTTTTCAGGTGAAAAGATTGACACTATTTTCCCAATGAAAACCCTATTGGACTTTGCAGCTAGAGAAGAGGAGAAATCCGTCGATGAGTTGTTTGAGGAGCTGGAAAACGAAATGTTTTCAACTGAAGACGTACCTGATTCCATAAGGTCTTCATTTGCCAATGTCTTCGATTTTATCAGGGCATTGAAACTAAGAATCCAATTGGACAAAGAAGAAAGAGTTTTCAATATTGGAACCATTTATGATTTTTCAGAATTTGGTCAGATGAAGAAATTGGCAGGCGATTTCGTTCGGCTCAGTCGATATGCTGGAGAACAGGAAGCAGAAAAGGATGGAGTGGATTTTTCTCCGATGCAGGCATTTGATATGATCCAGTCATCCGTTTCCAATATGCCGGATTATGTAATCGACGGTAATTATTTCAGGTATAAATTTAAGGGAATTGATATGTCTTCTCTAATGGAAGACGGACCTGATGGAATTGGTAGCATGATGTCTCAGTTCATGGGAGCTGAAGATTATTCCTTAACTATTCATTTGCCAGGAAAAATTAAGAATATCAAGGCCAGCAATGATTCTGTTGAGAAGATCGACAAGAAAACAATTGTGATAAAAACACCGTTAAAAGAATTGTACAACGCCGACTATTCTTTTGACCTGGAAGTTAAATTTAAAAATAAAAAGAGATAATAGATCATGAAGCACTTGCTGTTATTACCTGTGATATTGCTTTTGTTTGCTTTTTCTGAGAATCCTGTCCCAGTGGAACCGCCAACCCTTAAGCTGGCTTTGTTGAAGTACAATGGCGGTGGAGACTGGTATTCTAATCCAACATCACTACCTAATCTGGCTGCATTTTGTAATAGCCAATTGGGGACCAATTTTGATAAAGATGAAGCAGTTGTAGAGGTAGGAAGTGCTGACCTCTTCAGTTATCCATTCGTACATATGACAGGACATGGGAATGTAGTATTCTCAGATACAGAAGCTGAAAATCTGAGAAATTACCTCATGGCAGGTGGCTTTCTGCATATTGATGATAATTATGGAATGGACCCATATGTTCGTGTTGCAATGAAAAAAGTTTTTCCTAACCAGGATTTTATCGAATTGCCTTTCGAACATGAAATCTATCATCAAAAATTTGACTTCAAAAATGGGTTGCCAAAAATTCACAAACACGACGAAAAACCTCCGCAGGGTTTTGGTCTTTTCCATGAAGGACGTTTGGTAGTGTTTTATACCTTTGAATGTGATCTTGGCGATGGATGGGAAGATCCAGCTGTTCACAAGGACCCGGAAGCCATTCGCCGAATGGCCTTACAAATGGGGGCAAACATCGTGCAATATGCTTTTGAGTTTTAGAATGGAAAAATAAAGGAAGGAAAAAATACTATTTCTGTCATCAGAAATAGTATTTTTTTTTTTGCTACTGCCTGAGCAGTTCAATAAACAGTTCCCTGCCAAGTCTTGGTTTAATAGAGTTTTTACTGATCTCCATGGTTTTTATTTCGAAAAATGGGGCAAAGTACTTTTCGTATTCTTCTGCAGTGCCTCCAAAAGGTGGCCCTTGCATGCCAAGGTGTTCTGCAAAAAGCACACCTGCCAATTTTCCTCCTGTTACCAAAAGGTTGGCTGATTGCCGCGCATAATCCATACGCTGTTTTGGAGAAATCGCACAAAAAAAGGTTTGTTCCAGTATCAGGTCGACCTGCTGGTCTAGTTCGAAAAAATCTCCAACTATCTGGTGTTCCGCCGGAAAGTGGGGACAAGCCTCCCTGAGATGAGAAAAGGAAGATTCTGCCCAATCACATACCAAAACATTTTTAAATCCCTGTTGATGTAAGTAGATGGCTTCGTGAGCGTAACCAGCTCCGGGGATTAGGATCCGGATATTTTTATCAGAGATCTGATCGACATATTCTTTGATGGGAGTGGAAACATATCCGATATCCCAGGGGGTATGATTGTTTTTGTATCTGTCTTCCCAGAAATCAGATTGGGTGAAATGCTCCATGAAGAAAGCTTTGGTATTTTTTTCGGTTGATTTACCCAGTTGGCGGGGTCGGTTTTAAGTCGGAAAGTGTAAACTTTTTGACTTAAAATCGGGGGTGGAACTTCTTCCAACAGAGACTCCACCCCCGGATCATCATAGAAAAAGTTACCTTTTCCTAATTGATCCGACCCCGCCAGCGGGGTACATTATCTTCCACCTTTTTTAATATTATTGTTGATAGATTATTCTTCGAAGTTGATATCAATATCATCTGTATCAGTCGCTTCAGGCTCCTTGAATCTGACCTTTAACCTGTAATTGCTGTTCATGGAGGTAATTACCGGCAGGAACATTGTATTCATCAGTTCTACAGCCTGAGTTTTAGACCTGTCAAAAATATCGCTTTCGAAGGCTTCCTGTCTGAAAACGGTTCTCAGTTTATTGAATCCTTCGTTGAGATTTACATCCTGAACTTCCCGCAGCCAGCCAATATCAAGTTTTTCTATTTTCGGATAAACCTCATGAGAAAGGATCACGGGCTCCGGAAGTGTTATAGTTACAACATTAGCTTTACTATTGAGATCCACCTGGAAATAATCATCAAGACGGAACCCAACTTTTAAGACACTAATTGCTGTTATCTGAATATCAGAAGTAGAAACATTGACGCCCCATATCTTAGTCTGCAACTGTTTATTGATACCTTTTTTATCCCTGACCTCCATAGTGGCAAGCTCTGCAATGACCCTTTCCACTTTTTCCTGTAACAGACCTTTAGACCGGCTAAAGTCCTCGATAGCCGCTCGGTCTTCCATTCTTTTTAGCAAGGGTCTTAATGCTTCTGTCAAGGCTATACCGCATGGGGTATCCACGTTCGACCCTTTGGCAAAAATTGCTCCTCCCTGGGTCTCAACAAGGGTTGTAACCACCTGATTTACGAAGAAACAAGTGTATTTGGAGGCGACCTCATTCAAGACTTCAACCGCATTGGTCGATTCATTGTCGTACCATGTTTGATAAAGCGCAGAGGTAGTATCTTTCAGGGCAACAAAATCATGGTAGTAAAGATTTTTGAGATAGGGGTGGTGTTTTTGATATTCACTTTCCAATTGGCCTTTTAATCTTTCGTCAAGGCCCATACGGTTGGCAACATGCCGGAGAATAGACATGTTTAGGTTGTAAACCAGTCCATCAAATTCTTTTTTATATCGTTGGGGATTGGCGAGAACCACCATGGCTTCCTCCGGGTCCACATCCGCCTTAAAGTCAGCAGGCAGGTAATTGATGGTCATTTCTTCGGGGATGTTTTGATAACCCGAAAGCTTCCCCGAATAATTTTTATATATGAGGATTCCGCCCAGGGTAAGCGCCAATACTACAACGAGTAAACGACCTATATTCTTGGCCCGGGATGAAGTATCAATTTCAGGAGACATATCTGATTTTTTACAAAATTAACGTTTTTGACAGAGAAATGATCAAACCTCCCTTAAAGGAGTGCCTGGTCATAGGATGGTTCTGTCTTTTTAATTGGGACTTCCAACAATGGAGCAAGTAACAATAAATAGGACGAATATGGTAATTATTGGGATGAGTTTTAGAAAGTGGTCTATTTTCGCAGGCAGGGATAATTTATCGGGGGATTAAATACACAGTTTTTTTTACCTTAGCAACAAAATATTTTCATGCTCAATCCTCATTTGACATTAAATTGTGCTGGACAGTTGCTTAGCCTGGAATCACCCGTTGTTATGGGCATAATCAACGTGACTCCCGACTCTTTCTTTCCAGGAAGTCGTAAAGAGGAAGTCAAAGATGTACTCAGTACAGCAGAGCAAATGTTAAGGGAAGGTGCAGCAATTCTAGACATTGGTGGCATGTCGACCCGCCCTGGAGCCAAAATTATTTCTGTTGAGGAAGAGTTGCAAAGAGTTGTTCCGGTGGTAAAAGCACTAAAACAGGAATTTCCGAATGCAATCATTTCGATTGATACGGTCAGGGGAGAGGT
>QQUB01000566.1 GCA_008501835.1 Bacteroidota bacterium | reverse complement strand
GGTTGGAAAAACTTCAATTCATTGCCTGTGACAAGCCTGTCCTGATAACAGGATTTGGTCTGCCTTCCTTCAAGTCCTTTATTCCCGGCAGAGGGCATAGTGAAACAGATCAGGCCAATCATTACCAGGAAGTATTGGAAGTCCTGGAACAACATGAATCCACTGCATTTATCAGCTGGACATTGTATGATTTCCCAAAACTCCCGGGCAATGTATTTGGCGGTCCCTTTTGGCGAAAAAAGCCTCAGAAGCATTTCGGTTTGATAAAAACAGACTACCGGCACAAACCTGCCGCAAAAATAATTTCCAACTGGTGTAATCGTCAATCCAGGGATTGATCCGGCCTTTTTACACTATTATACGTTTGACCCGTATTTTTCTGGTTTTGGTTCATCTGTTTCTTTTTTTGGTAAAAGGAAAGGGTCTAATGGTTCCGACTTCAGGAAGGCTTTAAAATTTTGCCTTTAATATTGTAGTCAAATCGGCTAACAACGAAGATGAAACTACACTTTTTTACTACTTTAATCACCTGGTTAATTCCGGTAATAGTCCTGGCACAATCGGCCCTTGAACCTGGTTTTGAGATGCTGGAGCAGGGCAATTTCGCCAAAGCAGAAGCTTTTTTCGAATCCGTTCTGAAAAAAGAACCGGGACAGGTAACAGCAAGAATATGCTATGGAAGGGCTGTTGGACTCAATGGCTCTCCTCAAAAAGCACTTGATGTCTTTGCTAACCTGCAAAAGGAATTTCCCGATAACATGGAAATAGCGCTCAACAAAGCAGAAGCATTCATGTGGAGCCAGGATTATGCTAAGGCCCGCAAGATGTTTGATCAACTTTTGCTCAGGGATTCCTTAAACTTTTCAGCAACCCTTGGAGCTGCCAATGCGCGTGCAGCCAGTAAGGAATATTCAGCTGCCCTGCCTTTGATCAACAGAGCCCTGAAAAAAGAACCCGACAATAACAATGCCCAGGTTTCAAAGAAATTTATTCTGCTGGGCTTAGCAAATTTGAAGAAAAAAGAATGGCTCTATTCCGCAGCACACGAATACCTTGATACGGTAGAGTTAATGTTTCCAGGAGATAAACACGCCAGGTTACTCAGGTCCGATGTTTTTCTTTCTGAGCAAAAATACCGTGAAGCTCATAAATTATTTCGCCAGCTGGTACAAGACAGCGTGGAGGTTACTCGTGCTTATTCAGGTCTCTCTTATACCAGCCTGTTATTACAAAAGAAAAAGAGTGCTTTGACATTTGCACGACTGGCACTGGAATCGCTGGAAAAACCATCCCCTGACACCATACTTCAACTCAATACATCAATGCAGTATGTCAATGCCTTAGGGGTTAACCGGCGTTTTGATAAAGCGTTCGATTTTTTGAAGGACCTTGAGGCACAATTCGGAACTTCTTTAACCATACAAAATGCACGAGCCAGAATGCATGTCTGGAACAATGAATTTGAGAAAGCCGAAGAACTCTATGAAGAACTTTTAGAGGAATATCCACCGTCTTTTGACCTGTTGATGGGAATGGTGGATACCAAAAGAGCCGGGCAGAAACTTGACGAGGCCATCAGGTATCTTAACCAGGCGCGTAAGATATCTCCCGATCAGCCGGATGCCTTCCGGTTATGGCAGCAACTCATGCTTGCCGACAGGCCATTTTTTGAATTAGGAGGATCACAACTAACGGA
This sequence comes from Bacteroidota bacterium, assembly GCA_008501835.1. Classification (GTDB taxonomy): domain Bacteria; phylum Bacteroidota; class Bacteroidia; order Chitinophagales; family Saprospiraceae; genus BCD1. Next base: position 8,415 of record QQUB01000566.1, on the reverse strand, counting down.
TATCGGCGGAAATATTGGGCAGAACCTTTACGCCCGCATTGATTTGGGACGAATGGGAAAATTCCGCCCTTTCATCGAAGGAAAAAACTGGCAGGCCTCCAATGAAGAATCCACCGACCCTGCGATTCAAAACACATTGATCGCCGGAACAAGTATTCAGCTTAATTCCAAAATGAAGGTTAACATCAAAGGAGGTGCTGTTGTATTTGAAGGGCTGGACTCTGTCAATCAATTATCCCCTGTGTTTGCTTTGAATTTTAATTTTCTTTTGGGTAAATACCATAATTTCGACCTCGGATTCTCTCAGGAACTGCACCATTATACAGCCGATCTCGTCCGTAACGGTATTATGCGAAACCAGCTTACGGTGAGTTATAATTTTGCAGCCCCAACCAGATTGGGATTGTACACCAGTTATGGAAAGACCTTTCAATCAGACGGCAATTCACAACAATCCATGTTTGCTTCCATTTATTATAGATTACTGGATTCTCCGGTACTAAAAACAGGCTTAAACTACAATCTCATGGGATTTGACCAGCAAAAACCTGAACTATATTTCAGCCCGAGGTCATCCCAGGCAACGGAGGTTTTTCTTCAATTCAGCAGCGACCAGTCACCCAGAAAAAAGTTTATTTACCAGGCATTTATCTCTGTCGGCATGCAGCGGGTCTTCACCAATACACCACAACGGACTAACCGTATTGATCTGTCCATCGGATACAGGATTAAACCTAACCTGGAAATATCCGCCAGTTTCCAGGCTGGCAATACGGTTCAATCCTCCATTTCAGGATATGCCTATAAAAACGCAGGGATGAAACTGCAGTACAGGTTACCCGTTCCCGATAAAAAACTACCGGAAAACAATCCCTTATAGATTACCAAAAAAAGTGTTTTTTCATCCAATTAAGGAGCAGCGGCTTCCAAAAATCGAAAACCTGAACCGGAGGATAATAACTCCTGCATCTTTGTGCGGAATTAAAAACGAAACATAGAATGAAACAGTCTTTAGTTGCTTTTATTTTTGTACTGACCTTTTCTACCCTTTTTCAACATTCTTCCTACGGCCAATGTAATGGTTGTAATGTAATGGTGTGTGATGGTGTTAATTGTGATGACGGGTCTCCCGCAGACGGGGTACAAACTTCCAGAAATTGTGGTTGTGGCCAGGAAATCCAAGGTGCCTGCGCTATTGTCGAAATCGATATGACACTAAACCCTTATTACGATCCCAATGATCCAAATTGTTCGCTGTACTTTGATACCCAGGAACAGGGAAACTTTTCCATTTATTTTACGGACGAAAATTGTGAGGTAGCAGATTGTGCCTCCCCGGATTTTGTGGTCAATAGTGGCGGGACCATTACAGGGTTTCCAACAAGCGGAGTATTCACCCTAATGGTTTGCAAAAACGGGGGTAATGCAGGTCGAAGAGATTTTACTTTTTCCAGCAGTTGCTCCACCATTGAGAACTGTGTCAATCTTATTGACGATAACAATAATGGCTTTATCGATTGTGATGACCTCGATTGTACCCAGGACGTCTCCTGTGAATATTCAGAAACTACCAGCGGTAATGATGGAGGTCTGGAAAGTAATAACCGGTTGTCACAGAAAATTGCCAAAAGACAATTTTTCCGCACTAAAAATAATACCTCAAACGATGAGATCCGTTCAGCTGAAAATATATTTACGGAAGTTCAAAACAGAGGGCAGGACTGGAGAGGTCCCGAAGATCTTGATATTATCATTGAAGAATTCATCCCTGACCAGGCCATTCCCGGAACAGAGACTTACATCAGTTCCCCCAATGATCTGGTGAATATTACCAATGCTACCGAAGTTTTCAGTGTTGATATTTTTGAAACAGAAAAAAGGGTTGCCTCCATTTTTGCTACCCGTTCTGAAAATGGGGTTTACGAACATACTAAATTCATCTGCGACCGATTAAACGGAGCGGAAATTGAACAAATTTGGGAATATCCTTTCGACGGACAGAACAACCTTATACTCACCAAATTCAAGAGAAATAACGGAATCACGGAATACGCTTCCAATTTTTCCTTTTTCAAACTAGGTACAGAAAGATTTCAATTGGAGAGTCACTGGAATTTATCGGACTATACCGACGGACACACTTACGGCAATTTTCAGATTTGGGCCAACAACATGGAAAACCTTCAAAAGCTCGTACAGGAAGTTCTTTTGATAATTCAAAGTAAAGGTCAGATAGAAGTGGTTAATTTCTCCGGAGCCCCTGAGCTATTTGTGGAAAAAGCTGCCTACCAAAAAGGTGTTGTGACCCTTGACATAATTAATAAAACCGGAGCCAATCAAATAAACATACATGGTGCGTTGAATACAACAGAAACCTCGGATTCTGAAAATTACACAAAAACGGTTCTATTAAGTGGAACAGAAAGGGAACAGGTCTATCTGGAAACCGAAGGGCTTTACAATATCGGTCTGACCCTTAACCATGAATATGAAATGGTTGCTGATGGTGTATTTATTGCTGACGGGGCCTGGGGCATTGATTATTCCATTAGTGAAGCTATGATCTATGACTTCGATATAGAACAAGGAAGCTTCGACCCGATGGAGGAAGGTTTTGCGGTAGAGAGAGATGTTAAGCTTCAGGGAACTATGAAAAATGATGTTTCCATTTATCGTTCCTTTAATCCTGCTTTCAGACCAATAGACTTGAGCGACCAGGACCTTCTGGTTTTTAATGCCAGAGGAGCGGGAGACATGCAAGTTACCATCATTCGGGAAAGCATTCTTGAGTGGGAGCAACAAATGAATACAACGGTTAAACTAAAGGAAGCCTCTGAGAAATACACGCTACCCTTAAAGCGATTCTATTCTCCTGGATATGATCCTGATTGGAGCGATGTCAAAATGATTGTCTTCACTTTAAAAAACCAGGGAGGGGAATCTCAATATTTTGATGTGAGCCTTGAAAATGTTTCCTTTCAACAAGCCGGCCATGATTGGGGTTATCTTGATGATGGATTTGAATCGACGGTAATCCCTAACCCTTTGACCGACAAAGGCACGGTTTTATTTCGATCCCCGGAGGCTGCTGAATATACCTTTCAGTTATTATCTGCATCCGGTATTGTTTTACGGGAAACCAGAAGTTATTCGCAACCAGGGATAAACGAAATAGCCATAGAAAACCAGGAATTTATTCCAGGATTGTATTTTTATAATATTCTATTATCCAGCGGTGAGCTATACAGCGGGAAAATTTTAATACAGGAAAAAAGATAAATAAAGTTTAGGCGGTAAACCTCTAAAAAGGATCAATTTTGTCGATCAAAGCATTCCGGTGAGCACGGCTGACCGGAATGATCTTTTTATCAATCAAAACACTGTTATCCTGGATATCGACGATCTTGGACAGGTTTACAATAAAGGAACGGTGAACCTTCAAAAAATTTGGATGCTGGAGTTTCTCCGCTATATTTTTGAGGGTTCCATGTACCAGATGCTTTTCTTCATGTGTTTTAAACAACACGTAATCCCCTACATTTTCGACGTATAAAAGATCATCGAGTTTTATTCGGACAAACCGACCATCGCTGCGAACGAAAATATAATCTTTTGTTTGCGTGGATTCATTTGAATTGAGTTTTTGCTTTACCCTTTCCAGCGCCTTTAATAAGCGGGGCATGGTTGCCGGTTTTGGAATGTAATCCACGACCAGTTCTTTATATTCAAAAGCTTCTACCGCATATTCTTTTTTGGAACTGATAAAAATGATCAATGGAAGTTGGCTGGTACTTTGCAATAATTCCACACCGGTCAATTCCGGCATTTCCACATCAAGAAATAACAGGTCTATTTTGTTTGCAGACAAAAACTCAAGTGCTTCCAAACCATTGGCGCAGGTTCCAACCACCGTGAGATTATCCATTTTCTGGCACAATCTTTCAAGAGAAACTCTCGACAGTTTATCATCATCTACAATCAGGCATTTCATGGTATCATTGTTTTAAAACATGAGAAAATTGTTCAAGAGCTTCAGAAACCCCATCCAGGGTTCTGGTGGTTCCTCTTCTAAATTTCGCGACCAGCAAACCTATAGTTGCTGCATCGGGATTCTCATACCCACAGTGTGATTCTATTTGTTCTAAAATTTCCATAATAGCTTTTCTGCCAACCATTGCAAAATTTGGCTTGATCTTATGGGCAATTTTTTCCAACAAAGCCCAATCCTTATCGTCCAATGCTTGGTCAACACGATACATTTCTTTGGGTATTACTTCCAAAAAAACGTTAAACACCAGTTGAATATGTTCGAGGTCGTCCTGATAAAGCATCTCTATTTCCTTCTCATTCAACGGAGCCGGCCAGTCAATGGTTAATATGTTAGACGGTTCTTTTTCAAATAGATACAAAAGCCTGTCGGCGGCAACCTCAAATTGTACTTGTGTGAACTGCTGATCCAATATTAACGGCGCCAATTCCTTTAAGGTCAAAAAACCGGGATAGGCCTCAAACAACCCCTGGAATAACCCTTGACCTGACTTTTGTAATATTTGCCAAGGAGGCAGTTCACAAACCGAACTTAACTGGTGGAAAAGCAACTTCATTTCAAACACCGTATAATCACCGGAATCTTCATAAGTTCCGCTACTTGGCAAATGCGATTTTTCGATAATCTCCCTTACCGATTCCTCTCCGAATTCCCGCTTAACTGCTTCCAGAAATTTTATAAAAACAATGCCTTTCATGCCACAGGTTTACAGTACGATGCACTTAGGAATTTTGATGAAAATTCATGACAACCACACATTTCAAAAGTAAATTAAAAATATAAAGTTCAAATAATAAAAACAAGAATACCAATTTTAGCAGGAATTTCTTTCAGGCTCTGCATTACGATTAAATATCCGCTTTTTTCTGTAATGCCTTTATCTGGAAAACAGAATACCCAAATCAATATTTCTATCAGCACCAGAATTCCAAAAATGCCCCTTATGCCCCTGATTTCAAACCCAATTATTCAATTATTTCTCATTTTTAAAGAAAAAACTTCAACTTTGCATCAAATTTCAACTCTGAACTTTATTCAGCTGTTGGAATAAATAATCCACCACTCAAAACAATTTATACACCATGGCCTATCAAAGCCGGAAACGGAATTATAAAAGTCAGCGTGAAAAGTATCAGCGAACTACTCGTAATATTCGCACCATAATCCTTTTTCTAATCATCGCAGCCGCAGTTTGGGTATTTAAAAACAGGTATGAAATCTGGCCGGATCTCAATACCTGGTTCCAATAAATCTACTTGTGAATTCAAATCCCGGATTAACCTGAAATTTACCTGTAGTTTACATAATATCTTCCGGGTAGGAATACGTTATTACTGGGTTATCCTGTAAATTTTTAGAACCGCACCTTTCAAATAATCCTTATTTTTCCTTTATTGTGCCTCAATGCACCTTAAAGAATGCTTTAACAACAAGAACCCTTGAATGCAATTTAAAACCATAAAATATATAAGCGTATTCCTGCTGATCATGATGTTCGGCACCATTGCCCTGCAAGCTAAATCCGTACGCTTCCGGGCTATGTGGCGATCCAATCCCTCAACATCCATGGTCATAGGCTGGGATCAGGTTTCAGGAAATAACCCTGTTCTGTATTTTGGAACGGAAGATCGAGGGAAAAACTACCAGGCATATCCCTCTCAACAAAGACCCGACAACATCATGCAGGGTAAGGGCATGAACAACCACTTTGTAAGACTGGAAAATCTCACTCCCAACACCACCTATTTTTTTGTAGTCGTTGACAATGAAGGCGTAAGCAGGAGAATGTCCTTTAAAACAACCCCTGACAACCCATTACAACGGCTCTCTGTAATTGCAGGTGGAGATTCGAGAAATAACCGGGAAGCGAGAATTAATGCTAACAAACTGGTAAGCAAACTTCGCCCGGATTTCATCCTCTTCTCAGGAGATTTCACTACAGACGACAATGCAACGCAATGGAAAAAATGGTTCGATGACTGGCAACTGACCATTGGCAGTGACGGACGACTTTTCCCCGTGGTAGTTGCCAGAGGAAATCACGAAGCCTCCAACTCAACCATGGTCGCTCTTTTCGACATCAAATCCGAATCCGTCTATTATGGATTATCTTTTGGAGGGGATCTTTTACGCGTTTACACACTCAACACCATGGTACCTCCAGGCGGCAAACAAAAGATCTGGCTGGAATCTGACCTCAAAAGCAATCGAAGCAAAATCTGGAAGATCGCCCAGTACCACCAGGCCATAAAACCCCATACCGACAGTAAACCTGAACTAACGGAATTGATGATCAACTGGGCTACCTTATTTCATAAATACCGGGTTAATATCGCCCTGGAATCTGATGCCCATGTTGTCAAATGGACATGGCCCGTTCGCCCATCCAGAGAATCTGGCAGTGAAGAAGGATTCATCCGGGATGATGAAAGAGGAACAGTATACCTTGGTGAAGGTGGCTGGGGAGCCCCCCTGAGGGTGAATAACGATGATAAATCCTGGACGCGAAACAGTGGCAGTTTTAACCAATTCAAATGGATCTTCATCGATCAGTATCACATTGAAGTCAGAACCATTCACATCAACGAAGCTGATAAAGTCACCGAAGTCCGGGATTACAACAGGTTCGCAGTACCCCGTGGGCTAAAAGTGTGGTCCCCATCCAATGGTGACGTTCTGACCATCGTCAATAGAAATGCCCCGCCACCACCTCCGGAAACGGAAGCCATTTCCAACACCGATCAGGATCAACAACCTTACCAACCCGATGTTGATGCCGACCAGGTGGAAATAATTTATGACCCGGAACCTCCCGTTGAGGAATCTGCTGATGACAAAAAGGGACCTCCAGTTAAGTGGCTTAAAATTGACCCTGTAAAAAAGACCGTTAGGGTACGTTACAGCCTTAAGGCTATTTCCAAAGTGGACATTATTATCATCAATAATAAACTTCAGGAAGTGACCAGGGCAACACTCAACGAACAACAACCAGGTCCATATGTCAAAACGCTGGACTTTAACAAGATCAAACCCGGTGGTTACCTGATAGTCATCAAAGCGAATGGAAAAGTAAGACAGCGTTACAGGGTCAAAAAGGGGTAATACATGTATGATCTGCTAAAAAAAACTGCTGGCCTTGTCATTTCCAAAAAATGGCTTGTAAAAAATGAAGGCTGGATTCGGAAGTTGCTCAGTGTACAATATATCGGGCATCAATTTGAATGTAATATTTGTGAGACACAATTGTCAAAATTCCTAATCAGGCACAATTCAGAAAAAATGTGTCCTGCCTGCGGAAGTCTTTCCAGGAACAGACGCTTATGGTCATTGCTGCATCCTCTGATGCAACCCGGCAAAAAGCTATTGCATTTTTCTCCGTCCAGAAGTTTGTTCCGAAAACTCAATACACTCGACATCCATTACACAAGTACCGATTTTGAAGATGAATTCATCGCGCACAAACAATACGACATAACAGCCATTGACGAACCTGACGATTCATTTGACTACATCATTTGTTATCACATTCTGGAACATATCGAAAATGACCGGTTAGCCATGCAGGAATTATTACGGGTTTTGAAACCCGGTGGAACAGGTTTTATTCAGACTCCTTATAAAGACGGAGAGACTTATGAAAATCCAAAGATTACGACTCCCGAAGATCGAAAGAAACATTTTGGACAAGAGGATCATGTCAGGATTTATTCTTTTGAAGGCCTCCATGAAAGACTCACTCAATCAGGTTTCAGAACAGAGATGCTTTCTTTCACGGAGGAGGACGATCATTACAATGGTTTTCGATCTGAACAACTGATCATTATCCAAAAACCATAACCTTTAAAACATTCCCGTTAATTAGGGATTAATTTTTTGTAATTTTGCCGCGCTATTAAAAAAAATCAGTGGTTTCTTATAAAAAGTAAAAGCCACGAATGCACGGATATTAGCCATTCAAGATTTACTTATACCCTGCATCCGTGGCTTTACCTTAGAAAGAAATGAAAGAACCAATTACGCGACATACAGATTATCAGGAAGCTATCAATCCGGAATTGCTGCCCAGGATCGAGGTAATCTCAGAGCATTTTGAGATCCCTCAGCTGATTAAAACGCGCAGGATTTCGGCTTTGCTCCCGCACGATTACGACCAGACGGACAAAAGATATCCGGTGCTGTATTTACAGGACGGACAAAACCTGTTTGACGAGTACGCCCCTTTTGGAAACTGGGGTGTCGACAAACAACTGGCACGTCTTACTGCCCGTGGCATGGGTGACTTTATCGTCATTGCCATCGACCACGCAGGAGATAAACGAATTGAAGAATACACGCCATCTTACGACACAAAACTTGGCATTGGAGAC
>QQUB01000894.1 GCA_008501835.1 Bacteroidota bacterium | reverse complement strand
AAAGTAAAAGGCTGTTCATTGGAGGCCTTACAAATAATTGAAATGGCCCTGAGTTGTAAAGGCATCGATAATTTCTACAGTGTTTTGATCAAGTAACTCGAATCGTATTTTCCAGATTATAAAAAATAGAAAGTACCTTATAAATCAATTAATGATGAGGAAATATTTTGTTCAAAAAACCCTAGGACTATTATTGTTAAGTTTTCTGTCTTTTTTTATTCCAACAAATGGAATTGCTCAAAAGGTTATTACCTGGGATCTTAAAACAAATAAACTTGATGACCTTTTACCTCAGGACAAAAGTTTTACCATAAAAGTAGTGAATGCAAGTCCTGACAAATATCCTTCGATTGAATTATTTACTATCTGGGATCGCAAAAATGAAAAAGTAATAGAAAAAAAGATTCAAAGGGAAAGAATCAGAAGCGGAGGATCTTATCCTCCAATTACAATAGAAGACAAAAAAAATCACCCCAAGGCAAGACTTTATTCTTCCAAAGTCAGCAAGTCTGTCGATAATGATTCGACATATTATGTTATAAACAGTACAGCATTAAGCCCTGAGCGCTCATATATTCTAGATCTCTATTATTATAAAAAATTATCAGCAAGTGAGTTCCTGAAATTGAATACGGAATTACAGAGGTCCGGGTTTTATGATGATTTTGCAGAAAATTTGAATAGGGAATTCATGATTTCTGACCCTGAAAAGTTTTTGGAAACTTTTCAGAATTATTGGAATTGGGAGGCGTATGGTCAAATAGAAAAGGCCATTGATAAGGTTGATAAAAATTACTTTCTTTCCGGGGTTTTAAAAGAAGATGAAATACGTGCCAAACTTGACATCGTAGAGGTTAATGTTCTTATTGACGAATGGAATAAAAATTCAATCTTGGACGAAAAAGCCCCATTAGAGGCTTTTTTAGGTAATCCAATGATTTTGATAGAAGATCAGCAAAAAATCAAAACATCACTTGAAAATTTAAAGAATGCCCTACAGTTTTCAAAGGAGGATTTTATTTCAAAGGAAGATGGTTCGTCACTAACTGAAGCAAGATTTTCAGATATTGATAAACAGTTAGAAGAATATTTCCTTGAAATTAAAAACTCCCTTGAGGCCACTCTGCTTAAAACTCCCATCAGTGAATTGGAAGAAACATTTTTGTCAAACTGGGAGAACATTGTACAAAACGAACTACCCACTCATTTGAAAGAAATAGATGATCAAATTTCATTGCAAAACCTGGATAAAAAGAAAGCTGAAACATTAGAATATGTAAAGGAAGTTACGAGCTCTTTTGAGGTATTAAATGGTGATAATAGATACAATACAAGCCTACCCATCGCCAAACTTATCGATAATGAAATTATTATTCCGGAAGAAAGAGAAGGGCTAAAGGGCGCTTTGGAGAACCAAAAAAAGGCAAATGTGGAGTTGTTGGAAAAATTCCTGAAAAAGACAGTTGTACTAAAATCCCTTATAGCTTCAACCTATGAGTCAGATTTGGTGAAAAGGACACAAAAAAGGGTGACTGGACTAACAGGGCTTGGGGTGGTTGGTGATGGTATTAACCTTCCATACCTGTTAATTGGAATGAATTATCATTTTAGACCTGTCAATACAGAAACACCATTGAAAGACATTCCTTATCGTAATTGTGCAGACTGGCTATTGGCAAGAACCTCCATTTTCGCAGGAGTTACTTTTGTAGACCTAAACGAACCTCTTTTTGGAGATGAACGTACTGGAATATTTAATAATCAAAGTATTATGGTAGGAGGGTCCATTACCCTGACGGATGGAGTCTTTCTTAATGGGGGTTACCTAATGTATTATAAAAAAGAAAAAAACCCCTTAATCACGAAAAATTATTTTCAAACAAGCCCTTTTATTTCTTTAACTATAGATGTCAATCTAAAACAAACCATCTCAAAGAATTTCCAAAAATCTTAAAAACCATGCCACAAAGAACATTTTATATATATACACCGGTAACACCTGACCCCAGGATTGTACCAAATAATAGTCAAAGTGAACTAATCCTGGATGGCTTCGCTTACAATAAATCAGATGATTTAAGTGTCGATTTTGTTTTGACAGTGAAAGAGGAAAGTGAGGACCAAGTATCACTCTTAAAGGACGGTAAACCAGTTGATCAATTGGAGTTTAAGCGTGAAATAAAAGAAGAAAAAACCCCTTTTCAACTAGATGTGTCGCTTTCACCCCGTACTAATACAGATATAGTTGCGTTAAAACTTGTCGGAAAAAATAGCCTAAGTTATCCATGGACAAAAACTATTTTAATTGGTGTAATCTAAACTTATTTCTCATGAAAATATTGAAATTTTATCTGATAATCCTGATCTCCTTTTTTTTATCAAATTGTGATGAATCAGAGATGGAATACTCTCTGAATTGTTGCGGGGATATTGAAAAAAAGATTATTTGTCTTGTGGCTTCAGAGGATTCTGTTATTGCCGATGGTATATCAACAGTTACATTGAGAGCCTGTATACCAAATATTGCGGATTCGGAAATCACCACAGTGAAATTTGAGGCACCAGAGGACGCTGGAAGTTTTGTTTCTGAGGGTGGGACAAATCAAGTTACCAAAAGTTTTGATCTTACACGAACTGCAACTGCCGTGTTCACATCAGGCAGGAAAAAAGGCACTTACACTATTACCGCTACTGTTGAAGCGGACGGAAAATCATATACTGATGAAATCAATTTGGTTGAAACTGTAATACAAGGTGATATTATCATTCTCAATGAAGATGAAGCCTTAGCAGGAATGGTTGCAGATTCGCATTCTGTTTATAATTGGCATGTTCTTATTGAAGGTATTGACATAGAGGGGAAAAGTATTGACATTACGAGAACAGGTCCGTTCAAGTTTTCCCATGACCCTTCTGAAAATGAAATTTCTTTGCCTCTTGATGAACAAGGCAGGGTCTCATTTAGTATGAATTCCACCAGAGTGGCAGGGCAGGCAGAACTTCATTTTACATTAGATAACTTCACACTTTCAAAACATTATGATATTTTCAGGGCCTATCCCAATGAAATAAATATTATTCCTGGGGATCAAACCATTAAACCTGAAAATGATTCAATTCATCTGGACATTTTTATGATTCGAGATCCAGGTTATGTTAGCGCGGGAATAGATCTTTCTCTTCGTGCATTTCAGGTATTCAATGATGATACAATTGATGTTGGGGAATTCATTCCACCTTTTCCCGTCACTGTAATAAATGAAGTAAACTCTCCTAATGGATCAGTTTTATTTCGTTTATTTCCTGATTATGAATTGGATACCCTCCAGCCACTCATTATCAGTTGTTCTATAGTAACTGAAAATGGCGTGTCGGTAGTGGGAAATAAAGCTATTCCAGTTGTGGAATAATGCATCTTTGATAATTGTCCATAAATTAAGGGAAGACATAATGCCCAAGGATTAATTTACATTCGGGATCATTATGAGTTTTCCATCTTTTCTTTACTTGTTTTAAAAAAGACTACAATAGAATTTACAAATTGATGGAACGCATCACTTCCTCCTGCAATTAATCCTGAAGTCAAGACTATATCGATCCCCCTGATAAAGGATTTTTGCAAAGAAGGTGCCTCTTCTGGTAATACGTCAATAATTTCTGAAAGAAGTCCAATGCCAGTTGCACAAATGAGAACGGAAATTGAAAAGCCTAGTTGTAAAGCAATACTTTTTGTCCGGGCTTTAAATTTTGTGTAGTCTTCCTGGGCCTTAATTAATTGATCAGGAGTAGTTGGGGCTTTTTCAAGGGTTTCTACTTGTTGTTTTAGTAAGTCTGATCCAGGGGCTCTCCATATGGAAATAAAAATTTCAATAACCCGTTCAACGAGGAGAATAATAATAAACATTGCACCAAGAGCACCGGCAATATCATTTAATTCCAGGTCCTCCTTAAATGGAGCGTTTAATTGCTGTAGAGAAAATGAGATGATTATGATAATTAAAACAATGAAGACGAGAACTTTCCCAAAGTTATTGCGGTCAGGATTGGTTTCCATTTTTGGAGTTTTTAATTTTAAATTATTGATATGTGCAAAATAAAAAATTACTTTTGCATTTCAAAATCAAAATATTTTAATTTTTTATTTTACATAATCAAAACAAATAGGTTGATGTATTGAAGCTATTGAAGGTTTTTAAATAAATGCAAAATGGGCCCTGAAAATTATAAATTCAGGACCCGTTTTAAATAAGGTCAGCTTTTACAAACCTTGTTTTTTATCTTACTTTTCTCAATCCTTCACCTCAACAGCATTCTTCCCCGCCAGATCAAGAATAAACGCATACTGCAATGCACGATCCTTGTAGCGCTTGAATCTTCCGGAAGCACCGCCGTGGCCGGCTTCCATGTTGGTATGGAGGAAGGTGTCATGAAATACTTCTTTGTTGTAATAACTCAACAAGTAAATCTTTTCTTCTGCGAGAAATAGGGATATTAGTGCTGTCTTCCATTAAGGCATATCCTCCGTCTCTTCTTAAAATACTTTTCACAAAATCTAAATTGATGATATGTGATTGGTGCGGTCTGAAAAAAGTGTCTTTAGGAAGAAGTTCTTCAAAATCTCCAAGGTTTTTTGCTACAACAATGGAGCGATCATTTTTTGGAAAAAAAGTAGTGTAGCCGCTATCTGATTCCATTCGAATGAGTTCTTTTATTTTAAGAAAGATTAAACCTTCGGAGGTGGAAAGAGCTAATTTTTCAATTTTTTTATTTTGGACGGCATTGATAAGCTCTTTTAACTGAATATCATATGATGGTTTTTCTGAGGTTTTAACTATTTTATTTATGGCTTTTTCTAAAATTTCAGGATTTAAGGGTTTTAATAAATAATCAACTGCATTACACTGAAAAGCCCTAAGGGCAAATTGATCGAAAGCTGTAATGAAAATAACCTTAAAGGCTGGTTCAGAGAATTCTTTAAGCAAATCAAAACCAGTTCCATCTTTCATTTGAATATCCAGCAAAACTAAATCTGGAGAAAGCTCTTTTATGACTTCAATACCGGATTCAACACTATCTGCTTCTCCAATTATTTTAATTTGTGCCGAGAATGGTAATAACATTTTCCGCAAAACTTTCCGTGCGTGAATTTCATCATCAACAATTATGGTTTTTAACTCTTCTGCCATAAAATCATGTATTATTTTCTTCGTCTAATTTTATTTTAACCTCCACATGGGTGCCCAGTACAGAACCATCTGAATTTTTTAATTCTTCCGCCTTTACGGCATTTCCAGTACCAGCTGGTTGAATAAGTTTTAATCGTTTTCGGGTAATTGACATTCCTACTGGTTGATGCAGATTTGAGGCACTCTTTTTAAGGTTTCTCGACTCATTTAATCCAACTCCATTATCCTCTATTGAAACAATAAGATAGCCTTCCTTTATTAAATATTCAATAGAAATTTTTCCAGTACGACCAGATACGCTTAAACCGTGGATGATGGCATTTTCAACAAAGGGTTGAATTAATAAGGGAGGTAAACTAATGGTGAAAGGATCAATACTTTTATCAACTACAATTTCATAATCAAATTCTTCTTCAAAACGCATTTTCTCCAGATCCAGATAGATTGTCAACAATTCAACTTCTTCTTTCAAATCGATTTTAGAATTTAAGGATATATTAAGTACCCTTCTGATCAACTCGGCAAACTGAGATAAATAATGAACAGCCCTAACTTTATCATTGTCATAAATGAAGCTTTGGATAGAGTTGAGACAGTTGAAAATGAAATGTGGATTGATTTGTGCCCGCAAAGCAGCCTGTTCCAAATGGTTTATTTCTTGTTCAAATTGTAGTTGTGTTTCCATTTTTTCGGCACGAAGTTGTTGTAGAGTAGCTTCTCGTTTAAGTTGTGTGGTTCGATTTTGAAAGAATTTAAATCCAATCCCGATTAATAAAAATACACATATTAAAATAAACCACCAACGCTGCCAAAATGGAGCCTTTATTTTAAATGTCAAAATTGTACTTTCACTCCATTGTCCAATTTCGTTTTGAGCTTGTACTTCAAATTGATAATTTCCTGGGTTTAACCGCCCATAGTTTGTAGTTCTTTCTGAGGTTGTAGTCCAAATCCCATCTGTATTTATACGGTACCTATATTCGATTTGACCATCTAGTTTGAAATTTAAAGCAAAAAATTTAATTTGAATATTATTCTTTTGATATGGTAACTTACTAAGTTGGGTTATTGAGAGAGCATCTCCATTTACGTAAATTTTATCAAAAACAGGTTTAGGTGTATAGACCACCTGTTGGTTTTTAACTTTTTTTTGAATTGAAGCTAGGCCCTTGATAGTACCGATCCAGGCGTTTTCTCCATTGGATGTAATGGCGCTTATCTCATTTGCAGGAAGGCCATGCTCTTTTGTTAGGTTTTCGATTTTTACCTGTTCATTTGGGTTATTTTGCAAAGAGATTATACTAAGTCCATGAGGTGTTCCAACCCAAATCCTGTCTAGGGCATCAATGTGTAATACTCTAATGATATCAGAAATCAAACCGTTTGAAGTCGTTAAATGGACTGTTTTATCATTTTTCCAAAAAAGCAATCCTTTCCCCCTTGTCCCAATGACCAAAGTGCTGTCCTTTAACTGCCCAATTTCTTCTATTCGGTATGAAAGGGCGGGATGGATTAAGTTCGCCGTGATCAGAGTATCTTCCTTAAATTCATAAAGGCCATCATTCTTTCCAACCCAAACTCTTTTTTGGAAATCTTCAAATATGGAAAAAACTCGTTGTGCTCCCCAATTCCATTGTCTTGAAGCAACTACCATATTTCCGGAATTTCTGTCAATACCGTAGAAGCCTCCAGTTGCAGTAGCCGTACCCCACAAAGTATCTCCTTGACCTAAAAAGAGTTTTTTGATGCTTATATCCTCCGGTTTATCTAATTTTTTATATGGAGGAATTGATGAAAAATTATTAAAAGGGTCCTTTCCTAAATAAACTCTAATACTAGCCTTCCATAACCTATCATGATGTGGATCATATTTTAAGGAATAGATTTCTTTATCCTTGCTACTTATAGGGAGTTGATAGAATTTATTTTGGGATTCATTCCTGTAATAAACTTCACCTTTTTTAAATCCAACAAATAAATCCTGTTCATTTTTTAGGGCTAATGCAGATATTTTATTCGTCGGGAGTCCATAATTTTTGCCAAACAATTGAATGTTTTCATCAGGAAGGAAAAGCAAACCATCTTCTAAGGTGCTAATCCAAAGACTTCCGGTATTGTCCCGCATAAGGCTTGATATTGATATATCTGGTATAATGATTGTCTTGGAACCCTTTTTTATGGCTTCAAGAGATTCGTATCGAGATAGTCCTTGCTTAAAATGATGTCCAATCAAAAAACTTCCACTGTCTTCTCTCAGAATAGCAGTAATTGTCTCGGGATAATCCATTTGCCAGGCTATTTCATAATCCTTTATACAAATTAAGTTCCCCCTACTCCATAACAGAAAGGTAGATTTATCTACTTGATAAGTAAATGATTGACCTGAGCTAGTTTCCTTTGGTACAAGCTCATAAGTAATTTTTTTCGAAGTATCGTTTTCGATAAAATATATAGATCTTAAACTCTTTTCTTTTCTACATGGGAGTCCGCTAACCAATATAGTGGAATCCAATTGAAGGATAAAAGTTCCACAAATTTGTTCGGATAATTTTGATTTTCCATTTGCTGAAATTTTCAATAAACCTAATCCATTCACAGCTGTATAAATTGTACCTGAGGTGTCTAAATGAATATGTTTTAAAAACTCAAATTTATCGGCATATTTCTGGATAGTATCATTGTAAGTGTACGGCTGTATTTGCTCGTTTTTGAATTGATAAATGTTTCCGCTAAGGGTAGTAAACCAAAGATCTTCCTTGTAATCTTCATAGATTTTAAATACTGTAAGATCCTTTAAGCCTTCCTCTATGCCGAAATGTTCAAATTCATATCCATTAAATCGGCACAAACCATTATCCGTAGCAACCCAGATATATCCCATTTTGTCTTGCCAGCAGTCATAGGTTTCCATACTTGGAAGGCCATCGTCAGTAGTATATTGTCTGAATGCAGGAGATTGAGCACTGCATAGGCCAATAATGAAGAAGTGGAGTATTACGACAATATATATTCGGGGAAGCCTTAAACGGTTTTTCATTTTAGTTTGATTGGTTTAATAATACTTAGTAAATCCTTTCAAGGATTAAAGTGCGGCCATAGTGATGGGTGCTAAGGGTTTTGAAAATGATAGTTTAACGCTTTTTGGGACTTAAATAATGTAATTACACAGTCTAAGATGGCGCGGATGGGTTGAATGTAGAATTAAATTTCGAAATAATTAGGAAAATAAACAAATGAGGAAAACCAAATATGGGATGGTTTCTGCCGAATATGGGGTGGGTGGCGTCATTAATAAATTTTAAAAGAATTCAAAATGTCGACCTGGTAATTTTGAGGACATTATTAATTAATTTAAAAAACCAAAAAAGAAATTACAATGAAAAAAGAACTCGAAAAAAATCAAAATGTAGAATTTAATGAAGAGCATTCTAGCTCTCATTGTCATGAATTACCTTCTTCAAAAAGTGATTGCTGTATGGTAAATGTTTGTTGTGGAGAAAGTAAGGACCAAAGAGAACCAGAAAAAGAATTAGTATTCGCTCGACCTCTTAACGAGAAAGAATACTGTTGCTATGAAATTTACATGACCCGATGTCGAGTAAAGTTTAACAATGAAGGAGTCGCAGATAATTTTGCGGAATTGATCCTTTGTGGATACGCGAATGGCATTACAGCTGTGTTCCCTGGATTAGGACAGTATGTGAAAGTAGGCGATAAATTTGGATGGGTCAATATGAACAAAAAAATCGCAACATTTAAGGTGGAAAAAGGAGAAAGTTTTCCAGTTTACCTAAGTGCAGATGCAATTGAATACGATAAAGGTGGAGGAGCTGGTGGCGCTGATATTGGCTCAAACGACTTCTCAAAACAGATCAATTTAGAATGTGGAAACCCTTTTCCTCCTTCTGCAATTATTGGCGTTCTATGCCACAGAACGGGAATCCAAGGGGGAAGTACTGCGTTAGTGGAAATTGAATTTAGGGCTTTCCCTACAAATTGTTGTTAATTAATTTCTCCAGCCCCTTCAAAAAGTAAAGGACTAATTCAATTTAGTATCTGTTTTGAAGGGGTTACTTTTTTTGTTAAATCAAAAACCAAATAAAAAAATTATGAAAAAATTATTTTTTATTTCAATCACTTCTTTGTTCGTTTTGTGCATATCTAATTGTGAATTGAACCAAAGGAATGATGAACACCACAAATATGATATTGAGGGAGCTACTAAAGTTGAAGCTTTACCGGAAGGCGAATTGTCTTTTTCTCTAGATGATCTAGCTGTCAAAAATGATATTCTTTTCTTTAGAAACTTTAATATTATGGAAGAAGCAATACGTTCACTTCGGAATAGAACTGATGAAGAAATTGATGAATGGGAAAAAGAAATAGGTTTTTTATCTATGAGGCGTGAAATAAATGTTCAACAACAGAATCCTGACATTGATGATATTGAATTAGATTCTAAAAGGATCCCTGACACTGGTTTTGAGACTATCCTTACCCCCAAGGGTTTCTATCAAGTTGCTGATACTATTTATCAAGTGATGGATGACAAGCTAATTAGGTTTAATTTAGAAGGAGAAAAATTAGGTGAACAAAACTTTCATAGAGGTACAAGCAATTGGTGTTATAGATTTTCCTCCTGCAGCCGTCTTTTAGAAAATGGAACGCGTAAAATTGTAGGTAGAAAATGGGTCCAGAATTATGGCCATTATGGTTCTATTGGAGCTAGTTCAAAACATTACAAGAAAAATAATAAAGGAAAATTTAAGAAAGCTAAAGTACCTTTTATTCATTTATATCTTGACCAATGGCATGAGGTATGTTATGAATATAAAATCCATGCTGCAGGTGTAATTATTTGCAAATCTGATGTTCATGTTTTTAAAACGAGTGACAATAAAGTCAGCCATATTTTTGATTCTTGGGTT
>QQUB01000162.1 GCA_008501835.1 Bacteroidota bacterium | reverse complement strand
GGCCTTGGAAATAGTCCCGGACATCATCATTAGCGACGTCATGATGCCTGAGGCTGATGGTTATACCGTTTGTAAAACACTAAAAGAAGATGAACGTACCAGCCATATTCCGATCATTATTTTAACTGCCAAAGCTACTCAGGAAGATAGAATTCAAGGACTGGATATGGGAGCCGATGCTTATCTCAACAAACCTTTCCATAGGGAAGAGTTGGAGATCCGAATAGAGAAATTAATTGAGCTGAGGAAACAATTACAACAACGCTATCAATCAGACCTCAATGAAGCCCCCGGAAAAGTTAAAACAACGGATCCTTTCATTCAAAAACTCCAGGAAGTCATCGAAGACCGAATGGAAGATGAATCCTTTGGCATACCGGACCTTTGCCGTGCGGTCAACCTCGGCAGAATGCAAATCCATCGTAAACTCAAAGCACTCGTCGGAATACCTACCACTCAATTCATCCAATCCATCCGCCTGCAAAAGGCATATCAACTTTTAAAAGAGACAGATCTCAACGTTTCGGAAGTCGCTTACAAGGTCGGTTTTTCTGATCATTCGTACTTTACAAGGCTCTTTGTGAAGAAATATCAATTAACCCCATCAGAAATTCGGCAAATTTGAGTAGCCACCCAATGTTACACACAAATAACTGACTAACAACAGTTTACAATCCATCATCCAGGACAGCCTGATACATTTGTCCTAGCTTTTTTTCTTTCATGTTACCATTTTCCCAGCCATTGACAAAATGGTTATAGGTACCTGGCTCCATCTGCACTCATCTTTGGGGTATACTTTTTTTTAATTATAAAATCATTAATTATGAAAACTTTATACTTCACTTTTTTTACTGTATTATTTCTGGTTATCCAGGTACTGGTAATTTCAGCAAATCCTCTTTCTGGTTTAACACCGGAAGAAAATAAAACCACAAAAAATATTGCAGGAAACACGAATCCTACTTCCTATTGTACTCCATATACTATAGGTTCAAATTATATGTTCATCAATAGGGTTCAATTGAATACTATCAATAATATATCTGGATCTGAAGAATATTCAGATTTTACTTCCATTTCCACTGAATTAATGGAAAACCAAACCTACACTGTAGTCATTACCCCTGGTTTAAATATACCTTACTTAATTCAAGAATATGCCATATGGATTGACTACAATGGTGATGGAGACTTTTATGGTCCTGGTGAATTGGTATGGTCTAAACATAGGTACTCTCACTCAAATATTACACCAATTGCTGGGTCTTTTACTGTTCCGTATTCAACTGCCCAAACTTCAGTAAGGATGAGAATTTCCTTGACTCCCTTTCTAAGCTCAAACCCTTGTGGAGTTTTCTCTAATGGTGAAGTAGAGGATTATACTATTAATCTTGTTCCGGAATTGGAAGAAATTGGTGCCTACTATTTTGAAACAGGTTGGGATGGATGGACAGATGGTGGAAGCGATTGTGCTCGTGTGACATCTTCAACAAATTCCTATGAAGGTACCTATTCCATAAGAATTCGAGACAATTCAGTTTCTTCCAATGCAGTTTCACCGACCCTGGACTTAACAGGCAACACCCTGGTCACCTTTGAATTTCACAGCTATGCCATCAGCATGGAAAATGGTGAAGATTTTTTTGTGGAGTTTTATGACGGATCAACTTATGAGGTTATCGGACATTATGTAAGAGGAATAGATTTTAATAATGGATCCTTTTTCTCTCCACCTCGCATTGACTTATATGCTGCTTCGTACAATTTCAACACCAATAATAAATTCCGCATTCGATGTGATGCCAGCTCCAATAATGACAAAATCTTTTTCGATGAAGTCATTATTAAAGGTAATAACGTAAATCCTCCACCAGCTGCTCTTTCTATGGCTGTTAACAATGAAGCGCAAGACATAGCGAATGAATCCACAAACCAGTCTCTTACTAAAAGTTCAAATGCCGAGATCAACCTCTATCCCAATCCAACGAGCGCCATTTTGAATTTAGAAATTGTTGACAACGATTTTGAAAATATTACCGTGATCTCTTCATCAGGTCAAGTAGTCTTCAAGTCAGAAGCGCAATTTGAAAAATTGAGCATTGATGTCTCCCAATACACATCAGGCATCTACTTCGTCAATTTTATCTCCAAAGGAGAGACAGTTACAAAGCGATTTATAAAAAATTAATGTAAACGAACACCATTTTTTCTTCAACCTTAAAAAAAATTAATCATGAAAAATCTATTCACATTACTTATCACGATTTTCACCTTTTTCCAAGTATCCGCACAATGGACTGCCCAGGAATCAGGTACAACCGAAAACCTCAGAGACGTTAGCTTCGTAGACACCGAAAACGGGTGGGCTGTAGGTTTTTCCGGAACCATTCTCCATACCAACGATGGTGGAGCGACATGGGAAGCTCAAAATTCGGGAACAAGCTGGAAATTATATAGCATCAGTTTTGTCGATCAGAATAATGGTTGGGCGTCCGGTCAAATCGGTCTTATTCTTCATACCAACGATGGTGGAGCGACATGGACAACTCAGAATTCAGGCACGAATCAATTTTTAAGAAAGGTGCATTTTATAGATACCAACAATGGATGGGCTGCCGGGTACTCAGGTACCATCATCCATACTTCCGATGGAGGACAAACCTGGACAACTCAATCTACCGGAACGAATCACATCTTGTGGGGAATTCATTTTATTGACACCAATAATGGCTGGGCTGTAGGTGACTTTGGAACTATTTTTCATACAAGTGATGGTGGAACAACCTGGACTTCCCAAAATTCAGGCATCTCTCAAAGACTGAACACTCCCTTTTTCGTGGATGCTAACAATGGATGGATCACAGGGCATTCAGGAAAAATATTGACCACCAGCGATGGCGGTAACACCTGGGAACCTCAAACCTCTGGCATCAATAATAACCTTACCGGTCTATGCTTCACGGACCTTAACAATGGTTGGGCATTGAGCAATGGAGGCCCAATACTGAGTACTACCGATGGAGGAGCCACCTGGACCGCCGAATCATATGATGTACCCGAGCCACTGGTTGGTATTAGCTTTGTTGACAAACGAAACGGTTGGGCTGTGGGCAATAATGGTTCCATCCTCAATTTTTACAAACCCAAACAAACCCGCAAACAGCTATCAACTTTTAACTTCAGTAATTTCCAAGAGTACACCAACGGGTCACTCAATCAGCATATAGGCGATGATTTAAAGAATTTCAATCCCATATCATCAACATATTCCAGTATCAGGGTTTATCCAAATCCAACGGTTGATGTGATAAACATTGAAGTTCCGGATACCAACTACGATCAAATATCCGTGATTTCTGCATCCGGTAAAACTATTTATGTCGCACAGTCCGGACAATATAAATTGAACATCAATGTTACTCACCTGACACCTGGAATGTATTTCATAAAAGTGGTTACTGATGGAGAGATCATCACCAAACCTTTTATTAAAAATTGATCTTACCAAACTCCGGGAGGCTGTTTCAAAAAGGAAGATATTAAAAGAAATCCGTCCTTATCCGTTTGACCCGTCACATCCGTGGCCTATTTTGAAACAGCCTCCTTCCTTTAAAAAGTACGTTTTTTTGACATTTGTCAATTGACCTTTTTCCAGGACTGTCTGAACTTTGCACTTAAAACAAACACTAAAATATCAAGCAAATGAAAGTACTCGTTTTAGGTGCAAGTGGTCTGTTGGCAAAACCCGTAATCCAACATTTTGATGAAGCTGGATTTGAGCTTCGCCTCTTTTCAAGATCGGTCAATGCTTCCATGTTTGAAAAACCCTATGAATTGATGCAGGGGGATGTTTTCAAACCGGAAGATCTCGACAAAGCCATGGACGGCTGTGATGCGGTCCATATTACCATTTCAAAAGTTGATGAGAACCTTTCAACACAAGCTATCATAGCCGCAGCCAAAAAACATGACATCCAACTGATCAGTATGATCTCTGGATGCACAGTGGCTGAAGAAAACCGATGGTTCAAAATGATCGACAACAAATGGAAGGCCGAACAAACATTGATCAACAGCAGTATTCCATACATGATCTTCCGCCCAACCTGGTTCTTTGAATCTCTGGGATTTTTTGTCCGTAACGGTAGAGCATCTCTGCTGGGAAAACAACCCAATCCATACCGTTGGCTAGCAGCCCATGACATGGGAAGGATGATCACCACAGCCTATCTGAAACAAGCAGCCAGAAACAAAATATTTTTCATTTTCGGACCTCAAAAACTTTTGATGAAGGACGTCCTGGAAAAATATGTAGAGGATCGTCACCCGGAAATTAATAAAGTCTCTGTTGCTCCAATGTGGATGATGAGGGTCATCGCGTTTTTGAGTGGTAACAAGCAGCTTAAAATGGCCACAGATTTGTTTTCCTATTTCCAAAAAGTGCAGGAATTAGGAGATGCGAGTGAAACCAACGAATTACTTGGTAAACCGGAAACAACTTTTGAAAAATGGTTGAAAGGCGTAAATTCGAATCAGGCAGTTTTAGCTTAAGTTGCTGAGGTCATTTAATTTTTTCTACCAGAAGAAATCTAAAAATCCGATCTCTGAAGTCTAAATTGAGTCATAACCTGACATTAGATCATTGAGCTGAACAAAGTGAAGATCAGTGAGCTATTGCCAGGACAGGCTCACCGATCCTCCTATTAGTCGGCTCAATGATTCTGAAATTTTTTTTTACTTTCTTTTTGTAAAACTTTAAGCTATTACAACTCAGCCAACATCTCTTGTATATTGAACCTCGGTTGATACCCCAATACCCTTTTGGCCTTATCGATCACATAAACCCGGTCGATAGATTCAGGAACTGTCCAGTTTTTACTGCCAAAATAGGTCAGCAACTCAGGTACACGTTGCTGGATCAGACCAATGGCATTTTGTCTCAGGTCTACCAAATCATCTTTGGAAAAAATACTTTGTGCAGAGATATTGAATACATCAAACTTGTCAAATTGCTTTTCGATAGCCAATTGGTGTGCATAAGCCACATCCCGGACATCCAAACCACGGTACATCCTGTAAAATATTCTGTCCTGCAGAGGTTCATTCCAAAACCTGGAAACTCTCAAAACGGTAGTTTGTAATCCATTTTTATCGAAAAAATCCCTGCACAACCCTTCGGCAGCTATTTTGGTGATATCGTAAATGTCGCGAGGGATGGTGGGTAATTCTTCCGTCACCCAAACCGCCTGTTCTTCAGACTCCATGCTTTCTCCGTAAAGAGAAGTGGTACTGGTGTAGATGAACTTTTTCACCTGATTATCAACAGAAGCTTCCAACAGGTTCAATGTTCCAACAATATTAGTGTCAATGAAATCCTTTCTCGAAAATTCACCTACATGCGGCGCATGAAGAGAAGCAGTGTGAATGATGGCATCCACACCTTTTGTTAGAGCATGAATAAAGGTCTTATCGGTGAGACTACCAATGTGTTGCGTGAACTTCCCTTCGATCAGATCAACACCAACTATTTCATATGCATCCTTGAGTAATTCACTGATCTGGGTGCCCGAATGTCCCGAACTTCCGGTAACAAGAATGGTTTTTTTCATGTGACTCACTAAGTAATTTTGCTTTTTTGAAACACTAAATTACTTAATTGCAACAATAATTCCGATTGCAAAAACCAATGATTTCCTGTACTCCTCAACAACAATTAAAAGGGCTGCGGGCTATTATGATTTTTCACCTTTTCAAATTTGATCTTCCGGTCAAAATGGTCATTAAAATACAAGGTCAAATTTCCATTCTTTTTAAATTTTAAACGAACAGCTAACTGTCGACTAGTGTCCAGATTCCAGTATCCTTCATATGCAGAACCTTCCTTTTCCGGCAAGAAGTCGCATAAAACTTCTGTGTCTGAACCTGGCCCCTTGACCTTTTTAAAAATAGTGTAACCTTCTCCCGCTTTTTTAATCACCAAAAGTGTTTCCGGAAACTCCAGCGACAATAATTCATATTCACCTTCCAAAGGATAGAGATATGCTTCAATATTGTCAGCTTCTACTTTTTCGTCCGGGGTTGTTTTAACCTCTGAAGCAACTGTTCCATCGTTTCCCGATTCCAAATCAAAAAGAATTGTAAAAGCTTCCGAATTTTGTAATGCCTTTTTCAAAGCAGACTGCATCGGAGGACGTTTCTTTGGAATTTCAGTGGTCCCGATTGGAAACCGAATATAACTTGGTGAGGATAACCTCAATACCAGTTCCGGTCTGCAATCATAAAGCTCTATACCTAATTCATTTTCTTCAATATCATGGTAGACTACACACTGCAGATATGCACAAGAATAAGCAGAATAGTCCCTAAGAATAGGAATGCCGTTCAAAATGAAGTTCCTTTCGATTATGTCAAGTAAATCGAAAACATCCCTTTCAAAAACAAAAACTCCATAGTTGTTTCCCTGGTAATTAAGGTCATGAATATAGACCCCTTTGAACTTTGTAGAATCGTGGGAAATCCGGGCAAATAATCCGGTCGTCAACAATGTCAGTAACATCATGACAACAATACTTTTTTTTGACATCATGGTTATATCCTAATTTTTGGTTTTCACAACAAACAATTAGGTGCCATGTCTATAAAAATAAAGGTTTATTCATCCTGAGACAAGGCAAAAACAACCATTTAGGAAAGATTAACACTCTACTGAAAAGTCAGGATTAATAATGAAAGTCTAATTCAAAACCAACTGAAAATATCGTTGCATTCCTGTTTTGCTCCTTCTTAAAAAATTATTGAAGTAATAGATCTACTTCAATATCCATTTCCTGGAATGTTTCCGGATCTATTTCAATAACTTTACTGACATTGCAAACATCTCCTGGTGAAGGATAAAAGTTATTATCCTTATCTGAGAAACAAGTAATGAAATAGCTATCTGGATGCAGATAGGTAGTGATATAAAACGCTTCGTTTGATTGAACTTCTATTGTGCGAATAACTTTGGAAGTCAAATGTTGATAATTTACCTGACCGTTTTCTTCCACTATAGATTCCGTGGAAATGTACAACAACAGTTTGTCACTTTGAATTGCATTATCCTTTACAAGGTTGATCTTCAGATCACTCAAATGACCGTGTTGATTTTTGGGGAACGGATCTTTGTTTTCTTCCAAAAACAAGGCAGAATCAGGGTCGATCAGATCAGTGAATTTATTTTCCAAACTGACTTCAGAAACTTTCTGCGGAAAATCAAATAATTCCGTAGCTGCCTGTGCATAGGAAGGGTTTAAATTGGTTCCTTCAAATCCCATATGATGGACAGGTTCATCCAGACTGCCACTATTATCTTTATAAGCATCAAATTTTAAGATACCATTTTCAAACCGAAATTCGATATACGCCCTTTTCTCCCTGCCAACAGCGTCAACGAGTCTGTAATACCTGGATGTTTCGGTCTCTTCCGCAATATCAAGCACAAAATAGGTGGCCCTGTATTGATTTCCCAACCAGCCGCCATTACGGGCCATTATTTGCTGTTTCCCTTCAAAATCTGCAATAAAAATGGAGGTGATTATATTTTGATTTGTTCCTCCTTCATAAATTGAATGCAGATGAGCAGCAGAAATAGGCCGAAAGTCAAAAGTGAAAAAATCAAAATGTCCAAATGCCGTAATGTTACTGCCTACCCAATGACCTTTTAAGTCATTTAATAATTGAAAGCCCTTTATTTCGGAAGTGTCCGGATTAGACATGTCATCGAGGGTATTACAGCTCATGCTGGTTGTGATAAGGAGCAAAAATAAGATCAGGAATCTGTTCATGGTTTAAAAAGATTTTTCCTTCAACGTTTGGATTTCCTGTTTTGGTATAATTAACCAGGTACTTGATTCCAGGAAAGCATCAGAATTGTAATTAGTGTATTTTTGTAATAACCGGTTCTTTTAAAAGCCGGTGGGTCTTTACTATGAACAATGCTAAATTCTTTTGCATTGTAGTCTTTTTTCTCCTGAAGGGGACCACCCTTACAGGACAGGAAGTTATAACGCTCGAACCTGTCTTTTCCGAATACCAGATAATTCTGTTGGATGAAATAACCGGTTCCTGGGAAATAGATCTCTTTGGAATGGACACCCTGACTTTTAAAAAATCAGGGGATAATTTTTACCAGTTGATTATCTCATCTGCAAGTACCTCGCCAATATTTGAAGCTGTTATAACTCAAATCGGGGAGCATTTGATTTTGGACCTGTGCCCCTTGGGTTATGAAGAAAAAATCAACGATTTCAGGCTGGACTATCTGGCCAAAAACCATGCTGTTTTCAAAATTGATCTAGCGGAAGATTCTCTTCATTTAGGCGCCTTGAATTATCGATGGTTTTACAAAAACGTGATCCAAAAGGATGAAAAAATTACCGGCTATTCCTGGTCAGCATCAAGCTTGTTATTAACAGCTCCTACTGATTCGGTCAGAAATTTGATTGAAACCTATGGAAATGAAAGAGACTTCTTTGTCGAAGATTTGCATTTAAGAAGACTCAACAATCCTAAAACTTTGCCTCAATTCAGGATAAATGATTTTTCCAAACCTGAAACGCCCATCCAACCTTGTCAACCTGTTTTCCCCTTAAAAGATGGCTGGCTTGGAGGCGACGGTGATGTTTGTGTTCCTTTTGGCCCCAACAAAACCCTTTGGCTGTTCTCGGATTCCTTTGTGGGAGAAAGGGACCAAATCACAAGACAAGGCGCCAATATGGTTGCCAATACCATCGGCATAATGGAATGTGGTAAAAACGGTGAAGTTGACGTTCAATACTATTGGGGGAATATGTATAAGGAATTGCCCCAGCCATTTTTTCAAACCTTTACAGATCGCTATAGATACTGGATCGCAGATGCTTTTTGGGTTGGAAAAGACCTTTACGTGGTACTCCCTAAAATTGGTCCAAAATTCGACGCCCATCCCGACGAAATATTTAATTTTTCTTTTTTGGGATTTTCCCTGGCCAGGATTGAAAATCCGGTTGATATTTCTCCTGATCAGTGGAACATAGAATTTTTTTCCTGGCCAGTATTGCCTGTGGGAGAAGAATGGCATTGGTCCGTTACTGATGAAGGGTTTCTATACTTTCCATTAGAAAATGAATCCGGACAAATATATCTTGGTCGACTTCCGCTAAAGCATCTTCTTTGCCCGAAGGGAAATGTTGAACAACTGAATGATCGCATTTTATTCACGGGAGACCCTGGAAACAGTATTCACCATTATCCGGACCTTCAAAAGTGGGTAATTGTCAGCGGACCTGGTTTTTTATCTAATAAAATTAAATTACGTACCGCTCCGAATTTGAACGGACCCTGGTCAGAAGAAATTTTGGTTTATGAAACTCCGGAACAGACTCCCGGTTCAGCTATTTTTGATAGAGATAATCTATGTTACCTGGGGCGTGACCACCCTTCATATTTTTACGCAGAAAAAAATGAGCTTTTGATCACCTATGATTGGAACGTGACAAAGTTTCATAAGCTCTTGTCCAGTTTGGAAATTTATGTCCCCAGAATGATCCGGGTAAAAATACCTCAATAGGTCATCCAGTTATACCGTCAACTCAATTAAATTCCCCTCCGGATCGGCCACAACACTTTCGTAATATCCATCACCGGTAGTTCTGGGCATTCCGACAACCGTAAATCCAGCTGCTTCAATTTCCCGGGTCAGGCTATCAACTTCTTCCCTGCTTCCCAAAGAAACAGCAAAATGAGCCAATCCTTTTACCATACCTCTTTCCAGGGGCTCTGCAGAAATGTCATTTCGATGCATGATTTCAAGTCTGGCTCCATTTTCAAATGAAAGAAAATAAGAGGAAAACCCTTTTTGAGGGTTGACATATATTTGGTTACTGACAGCCTTGAAAAACTTCATATAAAAGCTCCTCATAGCTTCCAGGTCATCAACCCACATAGCGAGGTGTTCAATTTTCATTTTTAAAGGATAAATTTTAGGTTTATTACTCTTTTATAGATTTTAAATTTAATAAACTTGTTATTGTTTTTCAATAACTTTCGGAAACTGCTCAAAAAATGAAATACCAGTGTATCCTTTTTGATTGTGATGGTGTCCTTGTCGATAGCG